>DATHGO010000206.1:0-8583 GCA_035317585.1 Gemmatimonadaceae bacterium
CGCACGATGGGGCACATCCGGAAGGTCGAGAAACTGCATCGCGTGCTGGAGCAGCTGCGCGCGCGCATGGTCGAGCGCGGAGTCGAGGAGCCGGTTGCGGCCAGGATCGCCGAGGATCTCAAGAGCTTCGCCAACTACGGATTTCCCGAATCACATGCATGGAGCTTCGCCCTCATCGCCTACGCGACCGGCTACCTCAAGGCGCACTACACGGCGGAGTTCTACGCGGGACTCCTGAACTCCTGGCCGATGGGATTCTATCCGCCGTCGACTTTGATTCACGATGCGAGGCGACACGGACTGAAATCTCTGCCTCCTTGCATGCGCGACGGCGACTGGGAGTGCACCACCGAGTCGACGGAAAATCCGGACAGGCCGGCGCTCAGAATCGGCTGGCGGCATATCCGCGGTCTCGGCGAAAAATCTCTCGATGCGCTGAAAGCAGCGAGGGGATGGGACCGGTTCACATCAATCGACGACGTAGTGCAGCGGGCAAAGCTGCAGCGCGCCGACGCGCTGCAGCTCGCGCGCGCGGGAGCATTCGGTGCCTGGGAGCCGGACCGTCGTCGCGCCGCGTGGGTCGCGATGCGCGCGGTGGGCGACAGCCTGCCACTCGCTCCGGCGCGGATCACGCCCTACAACCCGCGTCCTCTCACACGCGACGAGCTGATCTTCCTCGACTACTTCTCGGTCGGTATCAGTGTCAGCGGCCATCCAATGGAGCATCTTCGCGAGAAGATGCGCAACGCGGGAGTACTCGACTCACGCCAGCTCGAGCAGCTCAAAGGCGGAGAGTGGATCACCACGGCGGGTCTTGTCACCATCCGCCAGCAGCCGCAGAGCGCCAAGGGCACGGTGTTCCTGCTGATGGAAGACGAGTTCGGATTCATCAACGTGATCGTCTCCAAGAAGCTGGTCGAGCAGTATTCCGATGTAGTGAAGTTCTCAACCTTCGTGGCGGTCGAGGGAAAGTTCGAGCGCGATGGCGGAGTGCGGAATGTCATCGGCAAAAAATTCAGTGAGCTCGAGGTGAAGCAGCTGGTCCACGCCTCTCGGGACTTTCACTAGGGCGGGAAGAGGGAAGCGGGAAGCGGGAAGCGCGGGCGGCGCATGACACCACCAGCCGCCGATGCTTGAACGCCCATGGTACTGTTTGCGCTTCCCTCTTCCCGCTCCCCGCTTCCCGCAGTTATCGTAGGCGCATGCCGCACAAGCAACAGCCGGGACGCGCGTTCGCGAGCGACAATTGGGCCGGTGTGCATCCAGAGGTTCTTGAAGCGATGGCCGCCGCGAACGTCGGCCATGTTCCTTCCTATGGCGGCGACCCCTACACGCGCGACGCTGTCGCGAGAATCAGCGACGAGCTGGGCGGGGATGCTCAAGTATTTCTGGTCTTCAGCGGCACCGCCGCGAATGTGCTCTGTCTCCAGAGCATGGTGCAGTCGCATCAGGCGGTGATCTGCGCCGAGACCGCGCACGTTCATACTTCCGAGTGTGGTGCCGCCGAAAAGCACATCGGTTGCAAGCTCCTCCCCATCCCGTCGCCGTACGGAAAGATCACCGTTGCTGGAATCAGGGAGCAGCTTCATGACATCGGGAACGAGCATCACGCGCAGCCGCGGGCCATCTCGATCACGCAGGCGACGGAGTACGGCACCGTGTACACGCCGCAGGAGATCCGCGCCATCGCGGATTTCGCGCATTCGCACTCGCTGCTGCTGCACATGGATGGCGCCAGAATCTTCAACGCGGCCGTGAGTCTCGACGTGCCGCTGAAAGCGATCACGAGCGGCGCGGGTGTCGACGCGCTCTCATTCGGAGGGACGAAGAACGGCCTGGTCGCGGGAGAGGCCGCGGTATTCTTCAAGCTGGCGCTCGCCGACGATTTCGAGTTCAAGCGCATGCAGGGGATGCAGCTCGCCTCGAAGATGCGGTTTATCGCGGCGCAGTTCAGCGCCCTCTTGACCAACGATCTCTGGAAGAGAAGCGCCGCTCATGCCAACAGGATGGCGCAGCTGCTGGCGGGACAGCTCGCTGGCATCAAGGGCGTCGCGGTCACGCAGCAGGTGCAAGCGAACGAGGTGTTCGCGACACTGCCGAAGGAGATAATCCCGAAGGTGCAGGAGCGTTGGCCGTTTCACGTCTGGAACGAGGCCACATCGGAAGCGCGTCTCATCACATCGTTCGACACAACTGAAGCCGATGTAACGGACTTCGCCGATCTCGTGCGAGAGACTATCGGCTCCAAGGAGAAACAGTGGACCTGAAGAACGCCGCCGCGCTAGTCACTGGTGCCAGTTGCGGAATCGGTTTCGAGACGGCGCGGCTGCTGCGCGAGCGGGGCGCGCGAGTGGCGATCTGCGCCCGCCACAAGGGCGAGTTGGAGGCTTCGGCGAAGATGCTCGGCGCGCTTCCAATCGTGGCCGATGTGAGCAAAGAGGACGACGTAGTCAGGATGATCGAGACCGTCGTCAGGGAGTACGACGACTATAACGTACTCGTAAACAACGCGGGCTTCGGATCCTTCGAGCCGCTCGTCGAGTTGACCAGCGACGAGTTCTTCAGGGTGTGGAGGACGAACGTGCTGGGTGCAATGATGGTGGCCCGCGAGTCGGCGAAGCATTTCATCGGGCGCAGCCTCGGCAACATCGTGAACATCTCTTCGACTGCGGGGCAGCGCGGCTTCGCCAACGGAACGGCGTACTGCGCCAGTAAATTTGCGGTGCACGCGATGACCGAATGCTGGAGGGCGGAACTTCGACAGCACAACATTCGAGTCATGCAGGTCAATCCGAGCGAAGTACAGACCAGCTTCGGCGCCGGCGAGTCGGCGCATACGAACCCCGAGAATCCAACCAAGCTTCAGGCATCGGACATCGGTCGGCTCATTGTGAGCATGCTGGAGATCGAGAACCGCGGGTTCGTCACCGAGTCGACCATCTGGGCGACGAACCCCAAGTAAAAAAGCTAAGTAGCAACGACTAGCGGCCGCTCGGTGTGCGCGTGGCTATCCATAGGTCGCTGCCTCCCAAGCCGCCCGGCCGGTTGGACGCGAAGACGAGGGTGCGCCCATCAGATGACAAACTCGGCTGCTGATCCGTAGACGCAGTGTTCACCGGGGCACCGATATCCTCTGGCGGAGACCACGGATCGTGTACGCTGCGACGAGTGGATGTCCAAACATCGAACCCACCAAGACCACCCGCACGATTGGAGGAGAAAAAGATCTCTCTTCCATCTTTCCGGATGGTGGCATGTTGATCGTTGGCGGATACGACGTTCAGTTCCGATACAGGAGTCGCGGGACCACGAGTTTCACCGTCGCGCGTGATGGACGCGACGTAGAGCTCCGGCATCGGAACCGTGACCGTGGTGCGGTTGAAATAGAGATTTCCCCCTCCGTCTTCCGCGCTCTGGAGGTATGCGGCTGCGTTTTCAGTTCCGTCTGGCGTGTTCACGTCCGGGCCGAGCCGCACGGGAGGTCCCCACCCGAAGTCGTCGTTCGGATTATTCCGACGTGATACGTAGATATCCCCACCCACATTCGATCCTACGGGACGAT
Source organism: Gemmatimonadaceae bacterium (assembly GCA_035317585.1). Taxonomy (GTDB): domain Bacteria; phylum Gemmatimonadota; class Gemmatimonadetes; order Gemmatimonadales; family Gemmatimonadaceae; genus UBA4720. Next base: position 3,563 of record DATHGO010000206.1, read on the forward strand.
CGCTCTGGAAGAAGAGAAGATGTCCATCGTCTGACAATCTTGGTCCGGCGTCCTGACTAGAACTGTTAAAGGGCGCCCCAAGGTTCACCGGTGTTTGCCAGGGACAATCTCCGCAGTTGCGGTGCGAAACCCAGATGTCAGTTATGCCCAACCCGCCAAGTCGGTCCGAAGTGAAATAGAGACTCAGTTCGTCTGGTGAAAGTGCGGCGTTCATCTCACCGGCGGTCGAATTGATCGGCGTGCCGATATTTACGGGCGCCGACCACTCTGACTGCGCGAACGCGTATTGGGCTTGGGTAGGGACCATCCGTGATGGTCCAGCGGAATCTTGTCCGCAAGCGAGGAGTGAGACGAGCGGAAGGACCGCCAGCATTCTGTGAATGGGCGCGGTTGGCATAGACACCTCCTGGTCGGCATGTAACGAGTGCGAACACCTCGTACACTCCCTTGGATAATCAGGGGAGGGCACCGGCGTCGGCAGGAGGCGTCAGGGCTATGCGAGGGATAAATAACGTAGTGGTAGAAGGCGAGAGTCGCCAGCCGGTCGCATCTAGAGGCGAAACCTGCTCTTCGCCGCGCTCACGATCAATTGAGCCGACCCTTCGATTCCCAACCGCTCGGTGTTGACGCTCAGATCGTAATTCTCGAGCGCCCGCCGGTCGCGCTCCCAGTGCAGGCGCACCCACTGGTCCCGCTGCTTGTTCGTCTCGTCGACGAGACGCGCGGCTTCCTCCGCGCCAATGCCCTCCCGCTTCATCGTCCGCGCGATCAACGCCTTCCTTGGCGCGTAGCAGAACACGTGGAGCGTATCGTCACGCTCGGCCAGCATCTCCTGAGTGCCGCGTCCTACCACGACCACTGGGCCGCGCGCGATCGCCTCCTCGATGATGTGCCGGGTGACTTCGATCAGCTGCTCGTCGGTCGGACGCCTGGTGTCCGCGATCGGCGACATCCATTCCTGCGAGCCCATCGCCATTGCCGATGTCAGTCGTTCCACCAACGATGGAACTCTCTCCTCACGCGCCTGCACCTCGGCGACGCTCAATCCCATTCGCATTGCGACGGCATCGACGACCGCGTTATCGAGCAGGGACCAGCCGAGGGTTTTGGCGACGATGGCGGCGACTTCCGAGCCTCCCGACCCATAAAGCCGCGAGACCGTGAGAATCGCCAATTGTCAGTCCTGATAGGGACGGCGGCGCTTCTCTTCGACGGCCCGGCCGTACGTCCCGGCGTCCGAGCGCGCGATTTTCTTGCGCGCAACGAGGGACTCGAGCACCAATTCGCACCCGGCGGCAACCACCGGGAGATCGTCCATCGGCGCCAGGCCAGCGGTGTTCACTACCTGCATCAATCCGGGCACGCTGCCGAAACCCTCGACGACGGCGTCGACCGGCACATCATCGGTTACCTGGAGCGCGCCACCTACGTCGAACCACATGATGATCTCGTCGGTGTTGATTCCACCCGCGCGATCCTGATAGGTAGCGTCGGCGGCACGGCGAATCAGCTCTCGCGCGATGACGTGTCCGCCGACTAACTCGCCTTCGTACTCGAGCTCGATCTTGCCGGTGATCGCAGGCAGCGCGGCGTAGATGTCGGCGATCCGCGGTACGATGTCGCGCTCACCGGTCTGAATCGCGCGACGCTCCGCGTTCGACACCACGTTCTCCAGAACGGAGATCGGCATGCGCTGGGAGACGCCCGAGCGTTTGTCGATGCGCTTATCGATCCGTGCCTCGAATGCGACCCGCTCGATCACTTCCGCGATGAAGTCCGGAACGCGCACCTTTCCCGCGCCGCGCGCGGTCCACGCTTCCTGGTTCGTGATCGCCATGCCGAGCTCGACACTCTCGGGATAGTGAGTGGTCACCTCGCTCCCGATGCGATCCTTGAGGGGCGTGATGATCTTGCCGCGCGCGGTGTAGTCCTCGGGATTCGCGGTGAAGCAGATCATGACATCGAGCGGCAGTCGCACCGGATAACCTTTGATCTGGACATCGCCTTCCTGCATGATGTTGAAGAGGCTGACTTGCACCTTTCCGGCGAGATCCGGGAGCTCGTTCAAGGCAAAGATTCCGCGGTTTGCCCTCGGCAGCATACCGTAGTGCATCGTGAGCTCGTCGCCGAGGATGTGCCCTCCGCGCGCGGCCTTGATGGGGTCGAGATCACCGATGATGTCCGCTACCGTGACGTCGGGTGTGGCGAGTTTCTCCACGTAGCGCTGATCCGGTTGGAGCCACGCGATCGGCGTGTCGTCTCCGGCCTCGCTGACGAGATTCTTTCCGAACTTGGAGATCGGGGCGAATGGATTGTCGTTCACCTCGCTGCCGGCGATGATGGGCATCGCCGGGTCGAGCAGAGTAGTCAGCGCGCGGAGGATTCTCGACTTCGCCTGTCCCCGAAGTCCGAGGAGGATGAAGTTGTGCCGGCTCAGAAGAGCGTTGACGATCTGCGGCATCACCGTCTCTTCGTAACCGATCACCCCGTGGAAAATGGGCTTTCGAGTAGCGAGACGGGTGAGAAGATTCGAGCGTAGCTCATCTTTGACTGACTGCTCTCTCCGGTCAGGAGAGCCGAAGGCAGAGCGCTTGAGTGCGCCAAGTGTTTCTGGGTAGACCGACAACTGATTCTCCGAGGGAAATTCCGACTTTGAGAGTTAATCTAGTCCGTGTGCGAGAGGGCAACTAGAAGCTTCTGCCCTTGACAGCGGTTCCAGATGAGATAAATTTTCGCGCGCGCCAAAAACGGGCACCGCGATCGCGGGCACGGACCGGCGACTTATACCACGTCCTCTTAAGGAGATCGTAAATGAAGCGCCTGGCCCTTGTCGCCGCTGTTCTCGTACTTGCAGCATGCACCGCCAAGAAGGATGAGTCCGCGACCGCCGATACGTCCGCGCCCGCCATGGCTCCGGCCCCGGCAGCAATGGACACCGGCATGAAGATGGACACGACCGCCAGCTCGACCGCGGCGACGACCACCACCACGACGAAGACCACCACGAAGACAACGAAGAAGAAGTAAGACTCTTCGCGGTGATCAAAAAGGCGCCACTACACAGTGGCGCCTTTTTCGTTTTGCTCGATTTGCACGCTGCATTCTCCTCCCTCCCACTTCGCCTGCAGCGTCGTCCCCGGCGGCACCTCACGCCTTACCATCCCCAGGGCGACACCGCCGAATCGCGGCGAGAGAGCGGAGCTTCGAATGTCGCCGATCACTTTTCCCGTTTCATCTACCAGCTCGGCACCCTTGGGCGGCGCGGGCCGGGTGACGAATCGCAGTCGGCGCAAGAAACGATTTACGTGGCCGCGAAAGTGTACGCGCGCGACTGTCTCCTGTCCGATGTAGCAGCCTTTGGTGTAGGAGATCGCGCCTAGTTCGTCAAAGTTGGCTTCCTGCGGGAGAGTGGATTCATCCATGTCGATACCCCACCGCGGACGACCACTCTCGATGCGCGCTATTTCCCAGGTGTCCTGCCCTCCGGCGGAGACTGCCGCGGCCTCCAGCTTTGCCTTGAGCAACGCGGCGGCCTCGGTCGGGATGAGTATCTCGAATCCATCGAGATCGATCTCGGGAACGCGAGCGATGATCACAGTCACATTCCCGAATGGCCGGCTGATGTGGCCGTAAGGCGGAAGCGACACGAGGTCCTTGTCGTCGACATCCAACACTCGCGACAGGACGGCATGGGCCGAACGTCCGAAGACTCCGAAGTCACTCAGCTCGGACGTGAGATCGTGGTAAGGTGCGATGCGCGGATTGACGTATTTCCGCACCATCTCCTTCCATCCCGGAGCGGCGGCGGGGGATGTATCGATGAGAAGCGAATCGTCTAGCGCGAAGATGCGAAGATCGGCGACGATCTTCCCCTTGGGTGTGAGCGCGGCGGCGTACTGGCCTTCGCCCGGGAGCAGAGCCAAAACGTCGTTCGTCACCATGCCGGTGACCAGCTCTGCGGCCTTCGGCCCGGAGATCCGCATGCGCGTCCGGTCGCTCCGGTCGAAAAAGAGAGCACCGTTGTGCAACGCGGAATACTCGCTCATTTCCGACATTACCTGCAATTAAGCCAGTGCCCACAACGGGCGCTACTGGCCGAAAGCGGCGTACGATGCGTCGAGCAGATCGACGGGATGAATCGTACGCGCGGGAATCTCGGCGCGAATCAGGCCCGCTCCGATCTGCATCAGACAACCCGGATTTCCCGTCGCGACCCACGGAGCGCCAGTCGCGGCAATGTTGCCGAGTTTGGGCGCTAGCACAGCGTCTGACGTTTCGGGCTCGATGAGATTGTAGATCCCGGCGCTTCCGCAACACTGATCGGAATCGTGGAGCGGAACGAGCTCGAGACCAGGGATCGCGGCCAGAACGGACAGAGGCGCCTGCGTCACGCGCTGCGCGTGCTGGAGATGACAGGGTGCATCGTATGTGACTCGAATGGGGAGGGGCCCGCCTTCACGCGGGCCGGCGGCGGCGAGCAGCTCGCTCACATCTTTCACGCGCGCGCTGATGCTTGCGGCTCGCGCGTGCCATTCGGGATCATCCTTCAGCAGATGTGCATACTCTTTCATGATCGCTCCGCAACCGGCGGCGTTGACGGCGACAAAGGCCGCGCCCGAACGTTCGAACGCCGCGATGTTGCGCCGCGCGAGCGATCGGGCGGTCTCGAGATCGCCGGCGTGCGCGTGGAGCGCGCCGCAGCAGTTCTGCCCGGGAGCATCGACTATGGCGTAACCGTTGACAGTCAGCACCCGCCTGGTCGCGCGATTTGTCTCGCTGAAAAGACCATCCATCACGCAGCCGCGAAGCGTTGCGACGCTGCCGCGCTCACCACTCGTCACCGGCTGATACCTTGACCGCTCGATCGAGCGGCCGGTCGAGGCGAGCATTGCCATCGCGAAGCCAAGGCGTCCCTTGACCCCGGAAAAAAGCGTGGGGATCGGGGTGGCAGCGAGAATGCGAGAGAAGAACATCGCCGGACGAAGCAGCCACTCCCGCGCGAAAACGAACAGTATGAGTCG
>DATHGO010000207.1:0-4376 GCA_035317585.1 Gemmatimonadaceae bacterium
TGGAATCAGACGTCGCTGCTTTGCTCTGCTCAGTCTTTCGACTGCAAGCGGTTCCTGTGAGCGCCAGAGCAGTCGCCAATGAGAGCGCAGTCAACCGGCTGGGTGCCTCAACCAGGCGGTTTGTAGTGTCCTTTCTCATTGGTTCGCTCCTGCCCGAACTCCTGGCCAGGCGTTGATGACATCGATCCCTTGCGCGACCAGAAGCCGAAGCACGGCTCGATGTTGCGCGAAGAGCGTCTCGAAGTAGCTACCGCGGGCCTCCTTCCACGCGCGTGCCGCGTCGATGACCTGGAGAAGGCTGGTTCCACCTTCACGGTATGCGCCCAGCGCGATTCGACGAGCGTCCTCTGCGCGGGTGAGGTAACCGACTCTGCCGCTACCAAACGCGGTGACGCGTTGTGAAAGAATGCGTGCGGCCCTTTCCGCACCGAAGACCTCGGCATCCGCATTCCTTTTTTCTTGCTCGAGCTTGAATTGGGCGACGTCGCGCTCGGCCCGCGCAGCGTTGATACTCCCGCGATTCTGATCGAGAAGAGGAAAGGGAAGCGTGAACCCCGCGACCAAAGAACTCGATCCCGCACTGTTCTTCGTTCCTACCATCGCTCCCAGCTCACGGAGCCACATTCTTCTTTCGGTCGACGCTGCCGCTTCGGAGGCGGCCAGGCGCTCGCGCGCCGCCTCGACTTCAGGCCGCGAGACCCGATCAGCCCGCGCGGCAATCGCAGCACTTAACGGGAGGCTATCGACCTCAACCTGCAACCCAGCGTTTGAATTGCCGCCGACAAAGGTCTGCAAATCCGCCTGATCGCGAGCGAGATCGCCTTCCGCCATGGCGAGCTCATTCAGAACGTGATCGCGTTCGAGCTCAGAGCGAATCAGATCTGCTTCTGCCGCCACTCCTTCCCTCACACGCACGCTGTTGTATGTCACCACCGTATCGAACCACTGAGCTAGACTCCGAGTGGCGGCCACGTTTACCTGGGCCAGCGCCAATTGGTAAAACGCCTCTGCCGCGTCGAAGGCCAGCAGCTGCCGTTGCGTTAAAACGTCAGCTTCTGTAGCGCGCATCAGCGCTTTCGCTCTCGCGATGCGCGGCCCTCGCTGAAAGATTGGTTCGACAGGCAGCATCGCAGTCGTCATCGTCTCACGCTGCGAAGGACCGATACTGTTGCTTTGCTCCGTCATTTGTTGACTTTCGAAGCTGACTACCGGGTTACTCCACGTTCGGGCTGCCGAGATATTTCCCTGTGCAGCGCGAACGCGGGCCCTGGCAGCTCCAAGCAGAGGGCTGCTGGAACGGATGCTGTCGAAGACTTCGCGGAGAGTCACTGCTTCGGGTAGCGTCTGACTTGTTTGGGCGTCGCTCGACTGAGCAAGGAATGCAGCAGCGACCGCGACCAGCAGGAGGCCAGGTCGGACAGTTGCTGTGCTGCGGCCACGACACGCCGGAATAGGCAAGGCATCGGACATTATTGGTTTCTCTTATTCTCGATTCGGCAATCACAAGCGACTGAGCGCGCTTTGCGCGGAGCCGTGCAATTTTCAATGTTATGGAATTGCCCAGGGCCGGCGATTACACGGCGTGGCTGGGCGTCGTCCGGCAAAGCCTGGACGCAATACGCCTTACGAGAGGAGCTGGGGAGGCGGGACTAGCGGTTCTAGCCTGACGCTTTCGAGAAACGCTGCAGTTTGAGGAATCGCCTCAGGCGCGGACAGAGGGCGAAGAGCTAGCGAAATCGTGATTGGCGAAACAGAGTAGCATGACTCGCAAGAGCACGAGTAGCCCGACTCGTGTTGATCATGCGCCGTTACGGTCTCACTCTGGCTGGGAGCGGCGCCTTCGCCCGCTGCCGCGCCGCCGTTAACCGGGCGTGAACCTCCACTTTGTTCCGCACTGCAATTCATGCCGAAGGCCGCGTTTCGCGTCAGGCCGCCAACGAGGGATTCGAACGCTCCACACCCGAGACACCACACCGTTACGAGTGCAATGCCAACGCGGGTGAATCGCGTGAAGAAACGAAGGAGCGGCGTGTTCACAGGTTAGTGAATCTAAGACAGGAGAGCGGACTGTGTAGGGGAGCCGCTGATTCCCCCAATGGCAATCACGGGGTCAAAGGGGCCATCATACGACTCATGGTGTAGTTTCTGTCACTGGCGAAAGCCCACATTTCCTTTAAAGACAGCTCAATGAAACAGCTCTTTAGACATCGCCTCGCGCTTTCCGCTCTAATCTCCGCCGCGATCATAACAGGCGCCTGCGCGCCCATTGCCGCCATCAAGTCGCGCATTTCTCCCGCGCCCGCGGTGTCCGGAGACAACCCATTTTTCGTCGAAAGCACACTACCGTATCACGCGCCTCGATTCGACCTCATCCGGAACGAGCACTACCAACCGGCGCTCGAAGAAGGAATGCGTCAGCAGCTGGCCGAGATCGATGCGATCGCGAAGCAGATGGAGGCGCCAACTTTCGATAACACGATATTGCCGATGGAAAAATCCGGGGCGCTGCTCACGCGCACGGCGAAGACGTTCTTCGCCGTCATCGGGGCCAACACCAACGATACGCTCCAGAAGGTGCAGGAGGTCGAGGCGCCGAAGCTCGCCGCGCACAACGATGCGATTTACTTGAACGACCAGCTGTATCGCCGGGTGAAGGGCGTGTACGACCAGCGCAATGCGAGCAATCTCTCTGACGAGCAGAAGGCCCTGATCGAGCGCTACAACCGCGACTTCGTGCGCGCGGGCGCGCAGCTCTCCGAGCCGGACAAGATCCGCATGCGCTCCATCAACCAGGAGCTGTCGAAGCTCTCGACCGATTTCTCGAACAAGCTTCTCGCCGGGACCAAAGTCGGTGCCCTGGTCGTCGACAACATTTCGCAGCTCGACGGACTCGGCGACGACGAGATCAAGACCGCGGCTGAAGCGGCGAAGCAGCGCGGTCTCACGGGCAAGTGGGTGCTTCCCCTTCGAAACACTACTCAGCAGCCGGCGCAGGCGGAGCTCAAGAACCGCGCGGTTCGTCAGAAGCTGTTCGAGCAATCGACGCTCCGCACTTCGCGCAGCGACAGCAACGACACCAGAAGCACCATTCGCCGCATGACCGAGCTGCGCGCGGAGAAAGCGAAGCTGCTCGGCTATCCGACCTGGGCGGCGTACGTGCTGGCGAATCAGGGAGCCAAGACCCCGGAAAACGCGATCAAGCTGCTGACGGATCTCGTTCCGCCGGCGACGGCGAGAGCCCGTGTGGAAGCCGCCGACATGCAGAAGCTGATCGACGCGCAGGGCGGCGGGTTCAAGCTGCAGCCGTGGGACTGGCAGTACTACTCCGAACAGGTGAGGAAGGCGAAGTACGATCTGGATGAATCGCAGATCATGCCGTACTTCGAGCTGAACAGCGTGCTGCAGAACGGTGTTTTCTACGCCGCGAACAAGCTTTATGGTCTCACCTTCAAGGAGCGACACGACATTCCGGTTTATCACCCCGATGTGCGGACGTTCGAGGTGTTCGACGCGGATGGGTCTCCGCTCGCGCTCTTCTACTTCGATTACTTCAAGCGCGACAACAAGAGCGGCGGCGCGTGGATGGACCAGTTCGTCGATCAGTCGAGACTCACCGGCTGGAAGCCGGTGGTCTACAACGTCGCGAACTTCACCAAGCCCGCCCCGGGCCAGCCGGCGCTGCTGACATACGATGACGTGACGACGATGTTCCACGAGTTCGGACACGGCCTGCACGGCATGTTCTCGCATGTCGGGTACCCGACGCTATCGGGGACGAATGTGCCCCGTGATTTTGTGGAATTCCCCTCGCAGTTCAACGAGCACTGGGCGCTCGAGCCGACGGTGTTCGCCAACTACGCGAAGCACAATCAGACCGGAGCGCCGATGCCCGCCGCTCTGGTGGACAAGATCAAGCAGTCGCGCACGTTCAATCAGGGATTCTTCATGACGGAGATCCTGGAAGCGTCGCTGCTGGATTTCGCCTGGCACACGCTCCCCGCGGGCGCCGCGCCGAGCGACGTCGACTCGTTCGAGGCGGCATCTCTCAAACGCTTTAACGTTGCGGTGCCCGAAGTTCCACCGCGCTATCGCAGCACCTACTTCTCGCACATCTGGGATGGCGGCTACTCCGCCGGCTACTACGCGTACACGTGGAGCGAGGTGCTGGATGACGACGCGTACGCGTGGTTCACTGAGCACGGCGGATTGACTCGGGCAAACGGAAATCGCTTTCGAGATATGGTCTTGTCGAGAGGAGGCACCGTCGACGCTGCGACGTTGTATAGAAACTTTCGAGGTCGCGATCCGAACGTCGACGCCTTACTCGAAGAGCGCGGATTGAAAGGCGGCGATTCGTCGGTCAAGTAGCGCGCGCT
>DATHGO010000208.1:0-3100 GCA_035317585.1 Gemmatimonadaceae bacterium
CGTGGTCGTCATCATCGGCATTCTTGCCGCGATCGCGATTCCGAAGTTCGCTAATACGAAGGACAAGGCGTATGTCGCCGCGATGAAGTCTGACCTTCGCAACCTTGCGACGTACGAAGAGCAGTACGCTGCTGACCAGAACGGTGCCTACTTCGCAGGAACCGCGACGATGGCCGCGCCGATGCAGGGCTTTACGCCTTCGCAGAACGTGACGATTACCGCCGTGCTGATTGCGGGTCCGCCCCAGGGTTGGAGCGCAACTGCAACGCACTCGCAGTCTGCTAAGACCTGCGATAACTCGACTGGTGTGATCGTCTGCACCTGATCAGGGCTAACGCCTGAAGAAGAAAGAGGGAGCGTCGAAAGACGCTCCCTCTTTTTCTTTTTAGCCGGAATGGATTTGGTTCCGGCCGTCGATGAGGAATGACGCGAGTACTGACGAAGCCGGTATTGTCCGGACATGTCGACCGAACGAACTGCCGGCTATACGCTGATCGAGACAATAGTCGCGCTGCTTCTTTTCACGATTGGCGGCCTGGCGCTGGTGTCGACGAGCGCTCTCGTCGGCCGGGAGATGAACACCAACGCGGTTCGCGAGCGGGCGGCAAGGATGGCAGCGAGCCGGCTCGAGGTCCTTGGCGCCGCGTGTCGTCATGCGGCGAGCGGGCACGAGACATTTCAACAGGTCGAATCCGAGTGGTCCGTCGCCTTCCTCGATTCGGCGCGCCTGAGCGTCGTCGAGACCGTCGTCTACCCTGCGCTGGACGGCCAGCGCACCGACCAGTTTCGAGCCATGCTGCCGTGCCCACCGTGAGCGATCGACACCGTTACATCAAGTGATGAGTGGTCACAGACAGCGGGGATTCACCCTCACCGAGCTCGCCGTGGTGCTCGCGATTCTCGGCGTGGTGGGAAGCGCGATCGGGGTGACGCTGCTCCGGCAACAGCGCTTCTACCGTGGCGCGACGGAGCTGCTGTATGCGCGCGAAGGGGTGCGCGACGCGATGGAGATCCTCTCGACGGACGTCCGCGGAATGTCGACTGCCGACACGGCGAGCCCTCTCGCCGATTCAGCGTTTGAGCTATTCGCGAACATCGGCAGCTCGGTCGTTTGCCAGGTCGCTGATGCCGAGATTGGATTGCCGGGCGTGGTTTCTCCTCGCGGGAACACACTGACAGCCTTCCTTGCACAGCCAGATACGGGCGACCTCGCGCTGTTTTTCCGGGATTCGATGGACGCCGGCAGTCACTGGGAGCGACATCGAATCGTGGGCTTCAGCTCTCGTTCGCTGGCCGCGGCATGCCCCGCGTCGACAGGGTTTGCAGAGGCGGCAGCGGTCGACGCGGGTGCGACGGGATTCCTGATCACTCTCTCGACTCCGCTGAGCAGCCAGGTCGGCCGCGGCGCGCCAGTGCGGTTCATCAGACACGGCAGGTACAGTTTGTACCGCGCCGCTGATGGGGATTGGTATCTCGGGTATCGACGGTGTAACGCCATTGGGCCACCGGCATGTGGCGCCATTCAGCCGCTGAGCGGACCGTACAGGGCTTACAGCGTCAACGAGTCGTCAACGGGACTACTCTTCGAGTACTTCGACGACCTGGGCGTGCGTCTTGGGGCCGGTTCATCCCCGCTTACGCTGGCGCGACTCGATATCTCCGCCCGGGCGGAAAGCCGGCAGCGAATCACCATTGAAGGCCGCGCCTGGCTGCCCGGCGATTCAGCAACGGTGAGCATCGCGGTGCGGAATCGGCGACCATGAGAGGCAAAATCCCCGGCGATTTGACCTCCTTCGCACGGCGATTCCGCCGCTTGCGCCCGGTCGGGCGCGGCGGATTCGTACTCGCCGCCGCTCTACTCGCTCTGCTCCTGATTTCTGCGCTCGTGACCGCGGTCTTCTTCGCGGCAACGGAAGAGACAAGGATCGGCGCCGCTTCCGCCAGGCGTCAGCTTGCGCTCTCGGCTGCGGAGTCGGCGGTCGAGATGACCATTGCGGGGTGGAACATGGACTCGGCGACTCCAATTGGCGTGAGCGGAACCAGAGCCACTGCGATCGAAGGGTTCGAAGTGCCGGTCGTAGTTCACGTCACGCGTCTCGATTCGACTTTGTACTGGATCGTTGCGGACGCGGCTGATTCTTCGTCCGGGTCCGGCGTGTCGAGACGGATCGGGGTCGCGGTCAGAGTGCTGATCTCCCCGGATCATTCGATAACTATCGACCGAATTTCAGAACGATCGTGGTCGGAGCTTTTCTGAGACGCCCCTAGGCCGTCGTTACTTTCCCGCCAATTGAATCGTGTCTTAGGCTGAACACCTGGTGACGGACCAAGATGGCGCAAATGCCACTCGGTTGGTCTCCATGCAAGTGCAGGCAAACAGGGTCTTTGGGATCGCACGCTTCAAGAAGGTGAAGAAGTGGCGCGCAACCCTGGAAATACCCTCTTTTTTTTCATTTACCAAGGGCGCGATGGGGTTGTTTGGTCGGAAGAAGACTACCGTAGGGCTCGATATCGGATCCGGCCTGGTAAAGGTCGCCGTCATCGATCACTCGAAGTCGACACCAGAACTGATCAAGGTTGCGATCACTCCGCTGCCCGATGATGCCATCGTGGAAGGCGAAGTGATGGATCCGCATCTCGTATCAGATGTCATCCGCTCCACTATTGAGTCGGTAGATGCGAATACGAAGGCCGTAGTCGCCGCTGTCGGCGGACGCGACGTCATCATCAAGCGCATCAAGACCGAGAGGGTCAAGGAAGCGCAGGCTCGCGAGCTGATGCGGTGGGAAGCCGAACAACACGTCCCGGATGTCGACTCGGTCGAGCTCGATTTTCAGATTCTCGACGCGGACGGCGACGGCAGAGACGAAATGAGCGTACTCCTCGTCGCAGCCAAGCGCGACCTGGTTGAAGCCAAACTCCGAATCCTTGCCGAGGCCGGGATCACGCCAAGCTCGATGGACGTGGACGCATTCGCGCTCCACAACGCGTTCGAGCTCAACTATCCGGATGCGATGTCCGGCGCCGTTGGGCTCGTGAACATCGGACACGAAGTCACGAACATCAACATTCTGGACGAGGGCGTCCCAATTCTGACCCG
>DATHGO010000209.1:0-4097 GCA_035317585.1 Gemmatimonadaceae bacterium
GTGCGTGCGCTCTATCGACTCGATGGTCTCTTTCGGGATTCCGGTGACAATTCCCTTCTGGAACGCGCGGGCGCCCGCCTCACATTTCTCGAACTCGACCGCGACGCCGGTCGCATTTATGATCTCGAGGGCGGATTCAACGACCTCCGGGCCGATTCCATCGCCCGACAGGACGGTTATCTTTCGTTTCGCTGGTGTCATCAGAGGAACTTAATCCCTCTGGGAAGTCGTTTACATCGCGCGCGTAGCTCAGTTGGATAGAGCGTCGGCCTCCGGAGCCGAAGGTCGTGGGTTCGAGTCCCGCCGCGCGCATTTCTTTCTCGTCCTCATAGGCACGCGCCTATGAGGTTTTTTTGTCGTACGCCTGCTTCAACTTCTTTATGTCGATCTTATCCATTTGAAGCATGGCGTTCATGACCCTCTTCGCTTTCTCAGGATCTTTGTCTGTCAACATCTTGCCCAGGACAGAGGGAATGACCTGCCACGACAGGCCGAATTTGTCCTTCAGCCAGCCGCATCGTGACTTTTCTCCGCCCTGCGACAGCTTCTCCCACAGTTCATCTACTTCTTCCTGAGACTCGCAGTTCACGAAGAGCGATATGGCTTCAGTGAACTTGTATTGCGGGCCACCGTTCAGGGCATGGAATTGTTGCCCGGCGAGTTGGAATGTCCCGGATATCACCGTCCCTTTCGGACCGCCATATCGAGAGACGTTCACGATCTTTGAGTTCTTGAAGACCGAGACATAGAAATTCATCGCCTCTTCGGCGTTGCCGTCGAACCACAGGAACGGCGTGATTTTTTGCCCGGAGATTTTTCGCGCGGGGGCTTTTCGCGTAGCTTTTTTTTGCCTGGTAATTTTTGGCATGTAGTTCTCGCTTTAGGTTTTTCTAAGTTGACGTCGTGTGCGCGCAAATCGACACCCTACTCCCCTCCTCATCGTTCGGGGTGTCTCGCGCGATACAGAACTCCACCGAGCCAGCAACACGGCAGGCCCGTGAGCACAATCCCGATCGGGTACCAGTTCGGCCCAAGGTGCAGGGGGATCGTCGCTATCGCACCGGCCGTGCCCACTACTGTGCCTACGACGCCCAGAACCAATGCGTGACGCATCGGATTCTGAGGGGCAAGCTTCGCAGTGATATACGCTCCGAGGATGGTGTAAACGATACGATAGGATAGCGCCAGAAAGTTCAAGCCAGGCTCGTACATCGTCTGGCCCCAGGGCGGATATACATGGAGCACGTGAAGCACCTGGTCGGTCCCGAGGGAAAGAACGAAGACCGCCACAAACCCCAGCAGCACCGCGGCCACGCTCCGCCCCAGGCGGCGCGGATTTGCACTCGTTGTGGCTGTTGGAACGGTCATTTGACTTTCCGGGCAGTGGTTGAGGCCAACACTTCGGCAAGCTTGTCGTAGCTCTGCGCTACGCCGCTCTCCATCGGGGATTTCAGAACGCCGTCGCGAGCTTCCTTCGACGCGTAGCGCACCGTGGTCGTGACTGTCGTCTTGTCGCCCTTTTCAACGAAGACCGTCGTGTCCTGCGCGTCGCCCGGGTACCACGGATCGTCGAACTCTTCCGTTGTGACAATTCGTTCGGGACGTACGATCTCACGATAGACGCCGCCCATCCCCATCTCCTTTCCGTCTTTTCCGCGCCACACATAGCGATACTTGCCGCCCACCCTGAGATCGACTTCGCAGATTGCGAACGACCAGTTTCCGAATACTCCTAACCAGCGCTTGAGCAGCTCAGGCTTGGTCCAGGCATCGAAGACCAGGTTGCGCGGGGCATCGAAGACCCGGGTCATCGCGATCTCCCGGTCCGACGGGGTAGTGACCTGCAACTTTCCAACGGTCTTCTTTCCAGGTTCCTTCACAGCGTCTTTCATTGGGGATCTCCTCTATCGTCTGGTAGACCTACGTTTTTTCCGTTTCGTCTTCAACTCTTCGAGCAAAGCGTCGAGGCGCTGGTAGTTACCCTCCCAGAATTCGCGATAACGCTCCAGCCACTCGGTGGCCTCCGCGAGCGGCTTTGCCTCCAACTGTCGCGGGCGCCGCTGAGCGTCGCGGCCACGCGAGATCAGACCAGCGCGCTCCAGCACCTTGAGATGCTTTGAGATCGCGGGCTGGGTCATCGCGAACGGCTCGGCCAGCTCCGTTACCGACAACTGACCAGTCGCGAGCCGGCTGAGGATGGCGCGCCGGGTCGGATCGGCGAGCGCCGCAAACGTAGCGTTCAGATGTCTATCCGCAACCCCTGTTGCGACCATTCATAACCTCCTCGTTGTATAACCAATAGGTAATGGAAGGTCATAAGTCAAGCCCCGTTATCCGCCGAAGAGGATACTCCGCCTCGACCCATACAGAGATGCCGAGGAAACGCAGACGCTGAGAACTAAGCCGACTTGAGCGCCTGGCCGACCTGGGTCAGTGACTGCCGCGCGTCTCCGAACAACATTCGCGTGTTGTCGTTATAAAAGAGCGCGTTCTCGATTCCGGCGAAACCGTGGCCCATGCTTCGCTTGAGGACGATGACGTTGCGCGCGCGATCTACATCCAGAATCGGCATCCCGTAAATCGGGCTCGAGGGATCGTCGCGCGCAGCCGGGTTCACCACGTCGTTCGCGCCAACCACGAGCACTACATCGGTCTGCGGGAATTCGCCGTTCACCTGGTCCATCTCGAGGAGCTGATCGTACGGCACGTTCGCCTCGGCGAGGAGAACGTTCATATGTCCGGGCATGCGGCCCGCGACCGGATGAATGGCATACTTCACGTCGACGCCGCGCTTCTCGAGGTCGGTGGCTAGCTCCCTCACCGTATGCTGCGCTTCGGCGACCGCCAGACCGTATCCCGGCACGATCACAACGCTCCTGGCGTAGGCGAGTGCGATCGCCGTGTCCTCAGGGGTCGTCTGTTTCACCGTGCGACCGACGGCGCTGGAGGTCGCGGCTGTGTCATTGGTCGCCGCCCCGAACGCGCCGAAGAGAACGTTGCCCACTGAACGATTCATCGCCCTGCTCATGAGCAGAGTGAGTAGCGTACCTGACGCCCCGACGAGAACTCCGGCCACCACCAGCATCTGGTTGTGCAGCACAAATCCGGTAAGAGCCGCGGCGAGCCCGGTGAGAGAGTTCAGGATCGAGATCACAACCGGCATGTCTCCGCCGCCGATCGGCAGCACGAACATCGCGCCGAGCACCAGCGCCGCTCCGAAGAGCGCCCAGAGCGCGTTCGAGCTACCACCGCCGACGACGACGAGCCCGCCGAGCGCCAGCACGGAGAGCAGAATGAGCGCGTTGATAGCGCGCTGAAGCGGAAACTGGAGCGGCCTGCCGGGAAGAATCTCCTGGAGCTTTCCAAACGCGACGATGCTTCCCGTGAACGAGATCGCGCCGATGGCGGTGCCCAGAACGATCGATGTCGCCTCACCCATTCCGATCGTCTCGCCCGCCTGAGTGAGCCGGAGAAACTCGGCCACCGACACCAGCGCCGCCGTCGCTCCGCCCATGCCGTTGAAGAGCGCGACCATTTGCGGCATCGCGGTCATCTGAACGGTCCTGGCAAAGTAGATCCCAATCCCTGCGCCGATCAGGGTTCCGATCGCGATCGTCCAGAACGAAACGATTTGCCGGTCGAGCAGTGTCACGCCCAGCGCCAGCGCCATTCCGATCGCGGCGAGACGGTTGCCGGATCGCGCCGTTGAGGGCGAGCTCAGGTGCTTGAGGCCGAAGATGAACAGAACCGCGGCAACTATGTAACTCACGGCTATGACTGAGCCCCGCACATCAAGCATCCTTCTTTTCTCCCGGTACGGTCTCGCGCTTCTTGAACATCTCGAGCATCCGATCGGTCACCACGAACCCACCGAAGACATTCGCCGCGCCGAACACGACGGCGATGAATCCCAGCGCGTGCAGCAGCAGGGTGTCGGCTGAGCCCGCGACGAGGAACGCCCCCAGCACCACGATGCCGTGGATCGCGTTCGTACCCGACATGAGGGGCGTGTGCAACACCGAAGGGACCCGGCTGATCACCTCGAAGCCCACGAAGATCGCCATGATGAAGACGTAAATCCCGAGAATCAGCTCCTG
>DATHGO010000210.1:0-4420 GCA_035317585.1 Gemmatimonadaceae bacterium
ACTCTGGCACATCGCCGAGGGTGACACCACCGCCGAGGAAGTAATTCCCTACACCGAGTTCGAGCGTCGCCGGACTCCGCGCTCCAACACGCCGCGCGTGTCGGCGGACTACGTTCCGGAGCTCGACGCGGACGGCGTGGCAAAGCCATCGAGAGTCCTCCTGGCGGTCAGTGACAAGACGGATCGAGTGCGCTTCAACGACATCCTGGTCGAAGCCCGCTTCGCCGTGCAGATCGCCAACGACGGCGCGGCCGCGCTCGGCATTCTGGCGCAGGATCCGCCCGACGCGCTGGTCGTTGCACTCAAGCTTCCGATCCTCGACGGACGGCAGGTAGTGCACGCGGCGCGTACGGTCGTCGGGCTGGTGGACATGCCGATCATCGTCGTCGCTCCGGCAGGCTCGGAGACCGAGACGAACGATCTGCTGTCACAGGGTGTGGACGATATCCTCCACGAGCCGATCGATGCCGGGCGATTCCGCGCGCGCGTTACCGCGGTGATGAGGAGCCGCGGACTGTGGTCGGAGACGGAAGAAGTTATGCGCCCGCTCATCCCGCAGGACGAAGCGGAGCGGCTGGTTGAATTCCGGCTGAGCGGCGCCGCCATCGAGTCGCCGCCGGAAGAGCGCTTCGACAAAATCACCCGCATGGCGCAGCGTGTGTTCAATGTTCCCTTCGCCGGCATCTCGTTCGTCGAGGGCGAGCGCCAGTGGTTCAAGTCGAAGCAGGGTCTCCCCATCGGCGACAGCACGCGCGACCTCTCCTTCTGCGGCCACGCGATCAATGCGGACGAAGTCTTCGTCGTCGAAGACGCGGTGCTCGATCCGAGGTTCGCGCAGAACCCGCTGGTGCTCGAGGAACCGCACATCAGGTTCTACGCCGCGCAGCCCGTCAAGGGGCCGGGCGGGCACAACGTCGGGACGCTCTGCATCATGGACAAGGTCCCGCGTGAGTTCAGTGACGAGGACAGCGAGTCGCTGCGCGATCTGGGCGAGATGGTCGAGACAGAGCTGAAGTCCAAGGGGAAGACCAAGGTGGCGGCACCCCCCGACTAAGCTCGGCGTCCTCTTGCACAACGGCCTTCGGCGGGATATCGTTAGCACAGCTAACGATCCTCAGGAGCGCCGCAATGACCGGTACCAAGACGGACTCACTCTCCCGCATCAAGCAGATCGCGATCCCCGTCCACTCAATCGACGAGGCCAAAGCCTTCTACCGCGACATCCTCGGATTGCAACATCTATTCGACGCGCCTCCAGGCCTTTCATTCTTCGATTGCGGCGGCGTGCGATTGATGCTTGCCGGACCCGCGGGCCAGGGTAAGGATGGAGACCAGCAGCACGCAGTCCTGTTCTACGAAGTCAGCGACATCAAGAAGACGCACGCCCGCATTAAATCTTCCGGCGCGAAAAGCCTCGCGGAGCCGCGCATCATCGCGCACATGAATGGACGAGAGGTCTGGGTCTGCGAGTTGTCGGACGGACAGGGGAACGTCGTCGGGCTGACAAGCGAAGTTCCGGAAGCGTGACGAAGGGCCAGGACGCCGAAACCCTTGCGGACCAGCTCCATTCGGCGGCGATCCATCTCCTGCGCCAATTGCGCAAGGAAGACGACGCTAGCGGACTCTCCGCTCCCCGACTCTCGGCGCTTTCCGTCGTCGTGTTTGGCGGACCTCTGACTTTGGGCGAGCTCGCGCGCGCCGAACAGGTGAAGCCGCCGACGATGACCCGCATCGTGACGGGCCTCGAGAAGGAGGGTCTCGTGAAACGCAAAGGCGATCAGCGCGACAGGAGGCTGACGCGCATCGAGGCGACCCCGAAGGGCCGGAAGATTCTGTTCGCTGGACGCGCGCGCCGCGTCGAGAAGCTGGCGATTGCCGTGAGACGCCTGGAGAAGAAGGAGGTGGCGGAGCTCCGCCGAGGCGTCCAGCTTCTGAGAGATGTGGTCGCGAGCATGCGCGGCTAGCCTGCGCCAGCGGTTGTGGCGAACATCCAACCTCGAACAGATTGGTACCTGCGTCTGAGCCGATTCAGCGAGGAACGAATATGAGTCGCCCCAAATCTGATTTCGATGCGCTGAGGGAGGACCTGCGAAAAGTCTACGACGGCGACCCGTGGCACGGCTCGTCGATCACCGATGTGCTCAAAGGCGTTGATGCCGACACCGCGCGCCTCAAAAGCATCCCCCACGGGCACACCATCTGGGAGATCGTGCTTCACATGACCGCGTGGACACGCGAGGTTGCATCACGCGTGCGTGGCGCGGCCCCGAAGTCGCCAGCGAGGGATTGGCCAACGCCCAAGTCCGGCGGAGGAGACGCCGCGTGGCGTTCGGCGTTGGAAGACCTCGCCGCCGCTCAGAAGGAGATTGAGAGCGCGGTCGATTCGCTCAAGCCGGACGATCTCCTTCGCTGGATAGGGGACCAGCGCGACCCGTCGCTGGGAGCGGGCGTCACCGTCGGAACGCTGATCCGGGGTCTGCTCCAGCACGATACCTATCACGAGGGTCAGATCTCTCTCCTAAAGCGCGCGGCGGAGTCCGCCGAGAAGTGACAAACAATTTTCGCGTGGCCGGTGTCTAATTGTCATCCGCTCGAGACTGCCCGCGCAGCAGGCCCCACTTTTTTCTTTCCAATCAAATGAGAACTGTCATCCAGAGAACCACAGCTCTATTCGCGGCGTCCTTGATTGCGGGCTCGGCAGGTGCGCAACAGGCCGCAACTGCTCCTTCCGAAGCCGGAGCGCCCCCGACCTGGGACGTGCTCATGCGCGGTCGAACGCACGTTCCGACGCCCACGACTGCCGCCATCACAGCGGCCGACCTGAAAACGCGCCTCTACATCTTCGCCGACGATTCCATGCAGGGTCGCCTGCTCGCTACGGCGGGCAACGTGAAGGGTGTCGAGTACATCGCGAACGAAGTGAAGCGGATGGGCCTCGTTCCGATGGGCGACAACGGCACCTATTTCCAGGCGGTGAACGTCATCGATCGCAAGTACGACCCCGCCACCAGGCTCGTCGTCGGGAAAACCGAGTTCAGCCCATGGACAGATTTTGCCCCGCGTGATCAGGGGTCCGGCGCGCGGAGCCTCGACGGTGTGCAGGCAATCTTCGGCGGAACGTGGGGAGATTCTGCTTCGCTCATCGATCCTTCAGCGGCCGCCGGAAAACTCGTCGTGCTGAGAGTCAGTCCAGCAGGAGTTACACAGGGTTCGGGCGGGGGCGTCAACCGCGGCAACGTCACGCGTCACTTCGCCAACGCCGCCGGCATCGCCGTCGCCACTCTCGAAGCCATGCCGCCGCAGATGATTCAAATCTTCCAGCAGCCGAACCAGCTGCTCAAGGAAGGGAATGATCCCGTTCTGCCCTCGTTCCTCTACGTCAGCAAGCGTGTAGCTGAAGCGTTGCTCGGCGCCGACATCGACAGCGTGAAAGCCGGCGCGATCGGATCGACCGTCGCATCGACGCCCCGTTTCCTGGAGGCGCCGACCCAGTACCCGGCGCGAAACGTCGTGGCGTTGATCCGTGGCAGCGACCCGAAGCTGCGCGACGAATACGTCGCGATCGGCGCGCACAACGATCACATCGGCTGGAGCACGCGTCCCGTCGCGCACGATTCCATCTATGTCGTCAATCATCTATACCGCACCGGTGGCGCGGACGATCGCCCGCCGCAGCTCGACTCCGCGCAACAGGCGCAGGTCAACGCCCTGATCGCGGACATCAGAAAGCGCTCGAATGGTGCTTCAGCCCGCCCGGATTCGATTTACAACGGCGCTGACGACGACGGCTCGGGCAGCGTGAGCGCGCTCGAGATCGCACAGTATTTCGCGGCGCAGAAGGTGAAGCCGAAGCGGTCCCTGCTGTTCGTCTGGCACGTCGGTGAGGAGGCCGGCCTCTATGGCTCGGAGTGGTACACCGACCATCCGACGGTTCCGCGCGATTCGATTGTCGCCCAGCTCAACATGGACATGGTCGGTCGCGGCGCCGCGGCCGACAACACCGGGATAACCAAGGCAGGCGTGAGATATCACGGCAATCCCGACTACGTACAGCTCGTTGGATCGCGCCGACTCTCCACGCAGCTGGGCGATCTCGCCGAGTCGGTGAATCGCGCCGAGAAACATCCACTGGCATTCGATTACGCCATGGACGCCAACGGCCATCCGTCGAACATCTATTGCCGGAGCGATCACTACGAGTACGCCCGTTATGGCATCCCGATCATCTTCTTCACGACGGGCGGACACGCCGACTACCATCAGGTAACCGACGAGCCCCAGTACATCGACTACGATCGTATGGCGCGAGTCGCACAGTACGTGGCGGATCTTGCTACGAGGGTCGCGAATCTCGATCAGCGGCCGGTGGTCGACAAGGCCAAGCCTGATCCACACGGGAATTGCATCCAGTAGGCGAATG
>DATHGO010000211.1:0-3352 GCA_035317585.1 Gemmatimonadaceae bacterium
AGACTCACGAGCATCCCGTTGCGCACGACGAACGGATTGCGAAGGCGCACGTTCGAGTCAGGTGCGGGAACGTCTACGTGCCAGCCGGAGAGGTCTCTGCCATTGAAAAGGCTTTGCGGCTGGGGCTGCAACGCACGGCGCGGCACACAGCCGGAGACCGTGGCCACGCAAACCGTGAGGATCAGGAAAGACTTCATGAGTGCGGCAGGGCCACCTTGTCCGGTTTCAACTCACCCGCTCAATGACTACGGCGGTACCGTAGCAGAGGACTTCCGTAGCGGAGCCTTTGCTCACAACCTCGGATGCATCATAACTCAGTCCCACAATGGCATTAGCTCCCATTTCCCGGGCGTTCTCAACTATGAGGTCGAAGGCCTGCTGACGCGCTTGTTCGCACATCTCCGTATATGCGCCGATCCTTCCTCCAATGATGTTCTTCAGTCCGCCCATGATTCCTTGGGCAATTGTCGGTGACCTGACGATGATTCCACGAGCAATGCCCTTGTACTGTGTAATCCGATGCCCTTCGATAGTGAAAGTGGTTGTAACTGGCATGTTCATGTTGGGTGCTCCTTTCATTTGAGAAGCTGAAGGTGAGGGGAACTCGACAGGCGCGCAACCTGATGCTTTGAAGCGCCGTCAGCTGCAACCCCACGTTAGGTCGCTAGCTGAGAGATCTCGGACTAACGCGCGGGCAAGAGGACCAACGCGAGGCCATCCGCCAGCACGTGAGCAACGATCAGCGGCCATAGCCGGCCGGTGCGGATGAAATACCAGGTAAATACTAAACCGATCGGCAGGATGGTTACGAATGCAAGCGATCCCTGATACGCATGCACCGCGACGCGCAGGACGATACTTGCCGCGATAGCGATGTGAAGGCCGTAACGAGCTCCCACGGCGGGGATAGCATAGCCAATCCACAGGAACTCCTCGAAGACCGGATTGATGATCGCAGTGGTTATCACGGTAAAAGGAGAGACGGTTCCCGTGATCCGATGGCTGTGGACGGCCGCCGCCGCCTCCGGGGCAGCGAAGTGCAGGGTCACGAATACAAGGACTGTGGCGAGGTAGGCGGCGAGGAATACGCCAAAGCCACGCACCAGATCAAATGGTGTCGGTGAGCCAGCGATGGCTTCCGGACGCCATCCTTGCTTCCTCAAGTAAGGCACCATCACGAGCGCGACTATCAATTCCACCCCGATCGTCGCACCCAAGCGAGCATCGCTGATGCGGATGATGCCTCCAGTGCGCACCAGCCACGGGAGCGAAACAGCGAGAAAAAGACCGGTGGGGATCCCTAAGACGATCGCTATTTCGCGCAGCGTCGCTCGCCGACTCAGGGCAGCGGTTAGAAGCGGGGTAGGCGAGGCGATCGTGATAGAGAGTAGATCCGGTAAGGGGACTGGAGCGATCTAACGCCTTAGTTCAGCTGCAACGTTCGTTAGCCTGCGGCACGCCGGAGCTTGACGCTGTCACTCGGCGGTTTTGCTGCAAAAACGCATCAATCGCTCCTTCTCCGCGACCAGATCCACGCGCCGACCAAAACAATCGGAGGAACTAACAGCAACCCGGTCGTCCAATTCGTGAGTTTGATTTCGAACCCGATCGATTGACGCCCCGATAACACGCCGAGTATGAGCCCGCCGAGCAGAAGTCCGATCGCCGCTGCCACCGGCGCGCCAATAATCCACAGCAAGCACGCCACTATCACACGACGCGCCGACCAACTCGAGAGCTGCTCCTGGAACCTCATCTGGCGGTGTTTCCTTAGGATGCTACAGTAGGTCGGACGAGCTTCGTTGCCGCCCACCCCGCCGCTGGGATGAGAATGATCGACGCGACCCACAACCACGCTGGGTGCGGGAACTTCGCCAGATTTCCGACCGTCGCTACCAGTACGAAGAACGCGACAATCAGCCCATGCGTTGCCCGAGCGTGCGTTGCAAGTCGGGCGGCTACGTAAGACCCAACCCCGCCCGCGAGAACCCAGCCTGTAAGAAGAAGCAGGAAAGCAGCAGTAGGCAGAGTGGCGACGGCTTGTCGCATGCTCTCCGGATTGGTCGGGTCCGTTCCCGCTGGAAGGGCCCAGATATTACCTGCCACCGTGTCCATCAGGATTACCACAAACAGAGCAGCAACGACACCGGCAATCAACACGAGCGCGCTTCGAATCATCGGCTGCATGTGGTCCTCCGTGAGACGTCGATTGTGTAAAACGCCGAACCGCGTGCGAGATCAATCGTCGCTGTAGTCGAGATCCGGATCGCGGACCGCGCAGTGGTCACCGCACCCAAGCTTGTACCTGTTGCGCGCAAACCACCTGTAGCATCGATCGGCGAGCGGACGCACGAACGGGATTTTGAACAGCCACGATATCAGCCCGCCTTTCGGCAACACCTTCAGCAATTCTTCGAGCGCGGCCGCGGCCTGCCACGTCTTCCCATCGCTCATCCGAATCACCTGGATCGAGTCCATGTACGCGTGGACCGGAATCCAGGGGAACCTTGCATGCACTCCCGACGCCTGCGAAGTGATGATCTCCAGCTCGTGGCTGGCGTCCCACTTGGCGAGCAGCTTCACCGTCCGGTCGCATACCCTGCAGTAACCATCGTAAATCACTGTGTAGCGACGGCCTGATTCGTCAATCGTCGGCTGGTAATTCTCCTTGCCGGCCACCGAGAAACGAACCACCGGTACAGTCATGGTGCGCTCGTACCTCTCTGCTGACCGTCAACCCGAGAGCTCGCGGATGAGGGAGATTCGCTTTTCTCGAGCGGAGCAGGAGCTTCTATCTCCGGCGACTCCGCGCCAACGGCATCCACCGTGATTTCGATCGGATGCGTCAATGTCTGATGTATGCCACATACGTTCGCCACTCGAATTGCCCGCGGCCACGCTTCCGCCGACAGAGACGGCCAATCGAGCTTCACGCGCATCGAGCCCACTCGATGCTGGCCCTCCACGAACGTCCAGCTGACGTCGATCTTCAAATCGTCGGCAGGGGTGTTCCTGTTCGACGCCCAGCTTTGCAGCACCGAGAACGTGCACGCGCCGAGCGCGCTGCCGAGCATGTGAAAAGGGGAGTAGCTCTGATCATGCGATTGTGCTTCGATCGTCAGCGGGCCCGAGCTTGCCTCCAGCCTCAGCGACTCTTCGCCTGTCAGCGTGATCTTCATTTCGACGCCGCCGTTCCCGCGGGTTGCTGTTGCGTTAGACAATGGAGCGTGCCCAGTCCCCACACCAGATCCACCGCGTGAATCCCGATCACAATGCGCCCCGGAAATGCCTCGGCGATTCCATTGAGTGCGATGCGATCGTTCGGATCGTTGAATGTCGGCACCAGAACGGC
>DATHGO010000212.1:0-8847 GCA_035317585.1 Gemmatimonadaceae bacterium
CGGTCGACGCCGCCGTGACCTGAGCAAGCGCCCCGACCCGAAGACACCGACGTCGTCCCGTCTTTGCAAATCGTGGCCGCGGCCTGGGCGTGCAGAGACGCCGCAGACATGGTTGCAACAGCTGCTGTAATCGCGGTCGCAAGAATCCAGTTCCGTGATGTGAGCACGGTACCTCCCCGAACGTGAAAGTGACGAGGTGATGCGAAGCAACGGTTATGCTCGCATACGAAAGATTACGCGCGAAAGATTACAGCAGGCTTACAGCGACCTCATCAGACTACCGCCAAAACGGATCCGCAGCCTTCATCTCCTTGCTGACGAAGCTCATTTTCGGATTGAATGCAAAGATCTGGGACTGCGAAGTCGCGACTCCGTCGAGGACTAGCTTGTCGAGCGCGCGCATCTGCTCGGGTCCAAGGGCGCGACCCATCGCCTCATCGTTCGAAGGCGCCTTGTCGAGCGCGGCTAGCGACCGCATCGGAAGAAAGACATAGAAAGTTCCTGCCGGCACTCCGCTCACCGCGCGATAGATGGCCCACGGCTGGTCGATGCCCGCCTTGGTGTAGCCGTCGCGCACTATTCCGGCGGCCTTGATGAAGTCCCCTGCGTGTCCAGGCTTCATTGCGTACGTCAGAACCTCGAAGTAACGCATCTTCGACAAATCGACGTTGGGTTTGTAGCTCACGCTCGGTTCGTACGCAGCGATAACCCCCCGAGTGCTCTCGACGAAGTCGGCTTCGCCGGCGTAAAGGGGACCCTGCTCGGCGCTGAGAGTCGCATTCGCGTCCATCTGGGCATTTTCCTTCTCCATGGCATCGAACGATGCGTAGCCGAAGAGGAACCAGGCCTCGTTGATTCCCGACGCGGGGTTCATGCCGATGTAGTTCGTTGCGAACTTTGCCTTCGCGAAGGCGGCAGGCCATTTCGCTTCCCACTGATTGTGCGCCGCGGTTTTTCCGGGCTTGACGAGCTCTCGCGAAATTACCAGCACCGGCGGAGGCGGTTGAGTGCCTGTCATCTGTGCGGTGAGCGGCGCTGCTGAAGCGGCCGCGAGCAACCATGCGGTGCGAGCCAGTATCCTCATAGCTTCATCCTCCTTTTTCGTTCGCCGGCCAGGTGGGAAGCGAATGGGTGGGTGGTGCCCATCGCTCGGCCGGAGAACCGCCAAGGTAGGTCGACTCGTTTGGAGCGCAATAGCGAAGTGCTTACGTCACTCCTTTTTCGCTTCTATTCGAGAGCGACGAGCAGAGCGCCCTTCTCCACAGCTGTTCCTGGGGATACCTCAACGCTTCGCACGGTCCCGGGGGCAATGGCGCGCAATTCGTTCTCCATCTTCATCGCCTCCATCACGACCAATCCCTGACCAGCCTCGACCCGATCGCCAACACTCACGTTGACGCGCACGATCAGGCCAGGCATCGGCGCGATAATCGGAGCCGGCCCCGTCGGGCCCGCGGTCGCGGCAGAGAGATCGCGGATTGAGCGTGTTCGCTCGTCGAGCGCCTCGGTTTCGAACCGATAGCCGTCCACCCAGAGCGTGTACCTTCCTCGTCCCTGCCGCTTTTCCGCGACGACACGATAGACGTGCGTGCCGAGCTTCACCATTCGGACCGGACTTCCCTCGATGTCCGAGAGCTCGCCGCGGATCGCCGCGTCGTCTTCGTACCGAACACCCTCCGGATCGATCGAAACTGTTTTCCGCTGGGCGTTCAGCTCCACCACGTATCTCACGTCGCTGCTCCCTCGGGACGCAGCTCGCAGACAGTTTCGACGTGTGCCGTTTGCGGAAACATGTCGAAAGCGTGCAACGACTCGATTCTGTAGCTCGGAAGTCGAGACAGATCGCGAGCCAGCGTCGCCGGATTGCAGCTTACGTAGATCACTCCGCGCAGGTGCCCCGCTTCCGCTTCGAGCGTCGCGGTTACACGCGAGTCCACGCCCGCTCGCGGGGGATTGAGTATCACGAGATCGGCGGGTAGCAGTCCCGGAAGCGCTTCCTCCACCCTGGCGCGGATCGCGCGGGACGGATCGGCCAGGCGTGAGGCGGACCATTCCGATGCATCGGCATCGAGCTCGATCGCCGTCACTCTCACGCCGGGCTCGCTCAGCGAGATCGCGGTGTGTCCGGCACCAGCGTACGCATCTATCACCGTGCGGGGCTCGTACGACCGGGCGCGGTCGAGCACGTACGAGCGAAGCATCTCGGCCATCTCGGCGTTCACCTGTGCGAACGACGCGCTTGGGTCGCGATCCTGACGCTTGTCATATAGAAGGCGGCGCGGCTTGTCGTCGGCCGGCTCCCACCACACCGCTGAGATCGATGGCACCGCTGCCGAGAACTGCTCGCGTGCCGCCCAGCTCTGGCCGCCCATCATCACGAACGTAGGCCCACCGTCCGTGATGCGGACGCTTCCGCGCAGCTCAGTCGCGTCGGGAAAATAAGCGTCGGCCTCCATGATCTCGCGCCACGTGGCGACGACGCCACGGTCGGTGATCGGACAATCGGAGAGCGGGAAGATGCGCGAGGCATCATCGTAAGGATGAAGGCCCGCGATCCAGCGCGCGCCACGACGTCGCATCGCGAGAGTGAGCTTCGTGCGATAACGCCACTCCTTAGGACTGCGCTCGATTGGAGGCGCGTCGACGATGCGCTTTCCGATGCGCTGCAACGAATCACGGATTATCATCTGCTTGGCCGCCAACTGGGATTCGTAGGTCATGTGCTGCAGCTGACAGCCGCCACAATTGTCTCTCGTGTAGTGGGGGCACGCTGGGTCGATGCGAACGGAAGAGGGAGACACGATGTTCCGGAGCGCGCCCCGCGCAAAATGCCCTTTGGCCGAGATCTGCGCGGTCACTACATCTCCGGGCGCCGTCCGGGGAACGAACACAACGAGCCCATTGCTCCTTCCGACACCATCTCCGCCGGCGGCGATCGAGTCGATTGAAACACTGACGACCCCCATCAGCTGCGCAGCCCTTCGACGCGCGCGGCCTGCTTCCACGTGTCGAGCGCGAGATCGCTGCGTGGAGTTGAAAGAGTCGCGCCGCTCGACGTCGTCGAGACCGCGCGCGCTCCACGGTCGCGTTCCGCCAGCAGGGCGCCGGCAATCGCCGCCACTCGAACGGACTCATCACTCGGTGCACGCTCGAGAATCGAAGCGAGCCGTCGCTCGAGCCACTGAATATCGATGGCGCCCCGCTGGAATTCATCGTCATCCATGACGCGAATGTGGAAATCGCGTGAAGTCTCCACGCCCTGGATGATCAGGTCGACGAGTGCGCGCCGCATTCGCGTGACCGCCTGTTCCCGATCCGCCCCCCAGACAATGAGTTTGGCAAGCATTGGATCGTAGTAGAGACCGATCTCGCTTCCCGACTCCACTCCGCCGTCCCAGCGAACTCCCGGACCGCTCGGCAAGTGGAGGTATTCAATTCGTCCGGTGGATGGAAGAAAGTTGTTCGACGCATCCTCGCTGGTGATGCGACACTCGATCGCCCAGCCCTGCGGCGCGATGTCTTCCTGCCTGAACGGTAGCAGCTCACCCGCGGCGATTCGCAGCTGCCACTGAACGAGGTCGATTCCGGTCACTAGCTCCGTCACTGGATGCTCGACCTGCAGGCGGGTGTTCATCTCGAGGAAATAGAAATCTCCGCTCTGATCGAGAAGAAACTCGCAGGTGCCCGCATTCACGTAACCCGCCGCCCTGGCCGCGCGCACCGCCGTCTCACCCATCTTTCTTCTCAGCTCCGGAGTAACCGCGACGCTGGGAGCCTCCTCGATCATTTTTTGATGCCGGCGCTGCACCGAGCATTCGCGCTCACCCAGCGAGAGAATATTGCCGTGCGAATCGGCGAGCACCTGAATCTCGACGTGTCTCGGCTGTGTGACGAATTTTTCGAGATATACCGCGTCGTCGCCGAAAGCGTTCTTCGCTTCCCTGCGCGCCGCTTCGAGCGCGCTCGCCAGCTCTTTCGGCGCGGAAACCACGCGCATCCCCTTCCCCCCTCCGCCCGCCGCGGCCTTGAGCAACACCGGATAGCCAAATTTCTTGGCGATCTTCTCGGCTTCCTTCGCATTCGCGAGGGGCGCTGTCGTTCCCGGCACCACGGGAACACCGTTCGCGACCGCAAGAGTCCTTGCCGCGGTCTTGCTTCCCATCGCCGCGATCGCTTCTGCCGGCGGTCCGATCCAGACGATTCCCGCATCACGAACGGCTCGCGCAAACCATTCGCGCTCGGAGAGGAATCCGTACCCGGGATGAATCGCTTCCGCATTCGTC
The DNA here is from genome assembly GCA_035317585.1 of Gemmatimonadaceae bacterium. Lineage (GTDB taxonomy): Bacteria > Gemmatimonadota > Gemmatimonadetes > Gemmatimonadales > Gemmatimonadaceae > UBA4720. The sequence goes on from DATHGO010000212.1 coordinate 4,284, forward strand.
ATCTTCGCGGCTTCGATGATCTTGTCGCCGCGCAGATAGCTCTCGCTCGAAGGTGGCGGCCCGATCAGCACTGCTTCATCGGCTTCCCGGACGTGCGGGGCGCGCACATCCGCTTCGCTGTACACCGCGACGGTTTTTACGCCCAGCTCCTGGCAGGCGCGAATCACCCGCAAAGCGATCTCGCCGCGGTTGGCAATAAGGACTTTGTTGAACACTCGCTGCCTAGAGCGGAATGTTTCCGTGCTTCTTCGGCGGATTCTTGTCGCGCTTCGTCTGCAGCGTTTCGAGCGCATCGATGAGCGCGGGTCTGGTATCGCGCGGATCGATGATGTCGTCGAGGTAGCCTCGACCGGCCGCGATGTAGGGGTGAGCGAACTTTTCCCGATACTCCACGATCTTCGCCTCGGTTGCCGCCGCTTCGTCCGAGCTCTCCGAGATCTCCTTCCTGAATAGAATCTCCACCGCGCCCTTTGGTCCCATCACGGCTATCTCCGCCGTCGGCCAGGCGACGTTGAAGTCGCCGCGGATATGCTTCGAGCTCATGACGTCGTACGCTCCGCCGTACGCCTTTCGCGTGATCACCGTGAGCTTGGGGACAGTCGCCTCGCAGTAGGCGTACAGGAGCTTGGCCCCATGCTTGATGATTCCGCCATGTTCCTGCGCGGTGCCCGGCAAAAAACCCGGTACGTCCTCGAAAGTGACAAGCGGGATGTTGAATGCATCGCAGAACCGGATGAAGCGCGCGGCCTTGAGTGACGCGCTGATGTCGAGCACTCCGGCGAGAACGGCCGGCTGGTTGGCCACTACACCGACGCTGAATCCGCCGATGTGCGCGAAGCCGCAGATGATGTTCATCGCGAACTCGCGATGCACTTCGTAGAACTCGGCGTCGTCGACGACACGCGTGATCACTTCGTGCATGTCGTACGGCTTGTTGGCGTTGTCCGGAACGATGTCGAGGAGGGACTCTTCGCGCCTGTTGCGCGGGTCGGTGCCTGGTCCACGCGGCGGGTCGCCAAGATTGTTCGACGGAATGAAGCGGAAGAGATCGCGAATGTGCGCCAGACATTCGGGCTCGGAGTCGGAGGCGAAGTGAGCGACGCCCGACTTGCCTGCGTGCGTGTCGGCACCACCAAGCTCCTCCATCGTGACATCTTCATGCGTCACCGTCTTCACGACGTTCGGTCCCGTCACGAACATGTACGACGTCCCTCGCACCATGTACGTGAAATCGGTAATCGCGGGTGAGTACACGGCGCCACCCGCGCACGGCCCGAGAATCGCCGAGATCTGCGGAATGACGCCCGAGGCGAGCGTATTGCGAAGAAAAATCTCCGCGTAACCGCCGAGTGAGACGACGCCCTCCTGGATGCGCGCTCCGCCCGAGTCATTGAGGCCGATCACCGGCGCCCCGTTCCGCATCGCCAGGTCCATGATCTTGACGATCTTTTCGGCGAACGATTCCGATAGCGAGCCGCCAAACACCGTGAAGTCCTGCGAGAAGACGTAGACGAGCCGGCCGTCGATCTTCCCGTGCCCGGTGATAACACCGTCACCGTAGAACTTCTGCGACTCGAGCCCGAAATCGGTCGAGCGGTGGACTACGAAACGGTCGAGCTCGACAAACGAGCCCTCGTCGAGCAGGAGCTCGAGTCGCTCGCGTGCGGAGAGCTTTCCCTTTTCGTGTTGCGTCTCGAGTCGCGCCTCGCCTCCGCCCAGCTCGGACTCAGCGCGCCGGCGCTCCAGAAGGTCGAGCTTGTCTCGCATCGTCATTGGAGCGAAAAGCTAACTCTCTGTGGAATGAGCATCTAGCGCCGCTCCCGATGGGCTCACTGATGCCGACCTGACGAGCACCCAGAAAACTGTGGCGGGACGTGCGGATATGCCCCAGGTTAGCGAGGGTCCTGGAACCTTGAACACGAGGAGGCGCACATGTCACTCAAGGGAAAGCACGCGCTCGTTACGGGTAGCTCTCGTGGAATCGGCCGGGGCATAGTTCTCAAGCTCGCGGAGAATGGCGTCAAGGTGGCGATCCATTACGTGCAGAACGAGGCGGCCGCCAAGGACACGCTTGCAAAAGTGCGCAAGCTTGGGAGCGACGGTTTCACCGTTCAGGCGGATGTGACCAAGCCGGAGGAGATCAAGAAGATGTTCAAGAAAGTCGCCGAGGAGTTCGGCGAGCTGGACATCTTCGTCAGCAACGCCCGCCCCGAGGCCGCTGCATTCTTTCAGGCCCCGCTGGACATCACCCTCGAGCAGTGGGACGCCGCCTTCGACTCTCAGGCCAAGGCGTTTCTCATCGGGGTAAGGGAAGCTGTTCCCTTGATGAAGAGCGGCGGGAAGATCCTCGCGATTACTTACGCCGAGGGCAGCCGCACCGGCGGACTCCAGCCCTGGGTCGGAATGGGGTCGGCAAAAGCCGCCCTTGAATCTCTCGTGCGCTATTTCGGAGTGGGACTCGCGAAGCGGGGGATCACGGTGAACGCGATCAGCCCCGGCTGGACCGAGGACAGCGTTCTCAACTCCCTTCCCCAACAGGTGCAGGATCTGATCACCAACTGGCACGTCCGCGGGTGGACGCCGATGGGGAGACTGGGGACACCGGCCGATGTGGCGCGGGTGGTGGGACTCTTTTGCTCGGAGGATGCCGACTGGATCACGGGACAGGTCATTTACGCCGACGGGGGCGCGTCGCTGATGAACCCGGAGGTACCTACCGAGATTCAGATAGGCTAGGGCGGCGCGCGCATTGCTATCGATCGGCTGGTATTGATAGCATTAAGCCAACCCGTCCGACTTGACTCCACCTCGAAGAAGGTCACGCAAGCCGCGTAAGCGCGGTGCACGCCGTCCCCCGCAGCAGCACACATCGCTGCCGACGAGCCGCAACGCGTATATGGATACGCGCCAATGGCTGCTCGACCGGCACGGACCCGTGTGCGCGTATTGCGAGCGTCGCGTGAGCTCGAGGACGATCACGATGGACCACGTGACGCCACGAAAGGGCAAGACGGCGTACGATCGTCGCGACAACCTCGTCCTCGCGTGCCCGGCATGCAACGCGCTCAAGGCCGATCAGCCATTTCTCGCGTTTCTGCTGGCGCGACGGGCGCGCGCCGCGAGTCTGCTGCGCTACGGGGGCCACCTGAGCCCGATGTTGCTGGACCTGGCGAAGGAGATTGCTGGACCGGAAGCGTCGGCGCGTGCGGAACGCCTCTCGGACCCCGACTACCCCTACCTGGACTAGGAGCCTGTCGGCTCCAGCTCGCCGGTCGCTGGAGCAGCCTCGTCAGCGCTCTCTTCCGGCGCGGGGGCTGTGGTTGTTTCCGGTTTGGGCGCGCGCTTTTCAGCGGTGCGGCGGGTCTTCGGCTTGAGTCTCGCCTTGATGAAGGCGAGCACATCCATCTCGTGCTGACGAAGCGTCGGTCCTTTCGACTTGCGCTTGTTCCAGTGGTGCTCCGGCAGCGGCGGGAGGACGGAGCCTTCCAGATACGCCTCGATCAGCACCGGGTGGATGTAATACTTGCGGCAGACGCTGCGCGTGTTGCCGAGCCTTTTGGCGGTCGTGTCGACCGCCGCCACAATGTTTTTCTCCGCCTCGCGCTTGGTCTCGGCGGGACCCATTTTCCGCAGCGCTTCGGCCACGAGCATCGTCCCGGCCCAGGTGCGAAAATCCTTCGCCGTGATTTCCCGTCCGGTCACGTCCTGGAGGTATTTGTTCACGTCTTCGGCGTCGACTTCCTGTCGCTTGCCCTCGTCGTCGAGGTATTTGAACAGCTCTTCGCCGCGAAGCGCCTGACACCGCTGCACGATCCGCGCGATGCGCTTGTCTGTTACCGAAACAGCGTGCTGAATCCCGCTTTTTCCGCGAAACTCGAATCGAAGCTCGGATCCAACGACGGCGACGTGGCGGCGGCGGAGCGTGGTAAGACCGAAGGACTTGTTGGATTTCCTGTATTCGTCAGATCCGATTCGGATCAGCGTCTTCTCCAGCAGCCATACTACCGTTGCCATGATCTTGTCGCGATCGAGCCCCTCCTTCGCGATGTCTGATTCGACGCGTTCGCGGATCTTCCACAGCACGTCGCTCAGCTCGAACATCCTCTCGAACTTGGTTCCGTCGCGGTGCTTGCGGAAATGCGGGTGGTACCGATACTGCTTGCGGCCGCGCGCATCACGGGCCGTCACCTGGAGGTGTCCATCCTCGTGCGGGCAGATCCAAACTTCCGTCCACGCCGGGGGAATTACCAGGGAGCGGAAGCGATGGAGAGACTCCCGCGAGCGGATCGCCTCGCCATCGGGACCTATGTACGTGAAGCCACGCCCGACGCGGTGACGGCGAATTCCCGGCATCGCATCGGTTACGTACCTGAGGCCCGCGGCTGCCGCGGACCCCATGTATTCACGAGACACATCAGACTGACCCAGCTGTTCCTCCTCGAACTCGCACGCACGGTGGTCACGCCTCATGCCGCGAGACGGAGAGGCGGGGCGTCGGATATGGACGAGACGAGGGCGCGGCGGCAACCTGTTTTTGGCCCGTCGGGCGCTGGAACGCGTGTAT
>DATHGO010000213.1:0-18316 GCA_035317585.1 Gemmatimonadaceae bacterium
GCCGGAACGATATCTTCGACGTGCGGAATATTCGCGGCTTTGAGCGCGCGCGCGGCGGAGTGAACCCGAAAGAGGAGCTCGGCGCTGCGAACAGCTCCGAATGTGATGGTGACGGCTGTATCGCCGAGCGGGTGGGCGCGGAGCTGTGTATGACTCAAGCGGCGAACGGCGCGATGGTGACGCCGGATTCCTTGAGCCGTGCGTTCAGCGCGCGCAGGATCGAGACTGCATCGGCATTGTCACCGTGAACGCAGAGTGATTGCGCCTTGATGTGGAGCTCGGAACCGTCGTCGGCCGTAATTGTACGGCCTTTGACGAGCATCACCGCGCGCTGTACGGCGCCATTGACATCATGAATCACCGCTCCGGGCTCGCTGCGCGGGACCAGCGTCCCATCCGGTTTATACGCCCTGTCGACGAATGCCTCAGTCGCGAAGGCAATTCCCGCGCGCTCGGCGGCGCGAGCCATCTCGCTGCCAGCTGGTCCCAGCAGAGTGAGAGACGATTCAACGTCGCGTATCGCCGTTACGACCGCGGTCGCTGCTTCACGATCTCGGGCGGCCCGATTGTACAGCGCTCCATGTGGTTTGACGTACGAAAGCTTTGCCTCTTCAGATCCGCACACGTCGCGTAGCGCGCGTAGCTGGTACGCCACGTGTCGCGATATTTCTTTCGGCGGAAGGCCGAGCTCTCGCCTGCCAAACCCCGGAATGTCGGGATACGAAGGGTGCGCGCCGATCGTGACGCCCCGAAGCGCCGCCGCTCTCACTGTGTCTCGCATCGTGATTGCGTCGCCGGCGTGGAAGCCACAGGCGATGTTGGCAGAGGACACGAGATCGAGGAGTGCCTCGTCCTCCAACTCGCGAGAGCGGCCAAAGCCCTCTCCGAGGTCCGCGCTGAGATCTATGCTGAGTGGCAAGCCGGGGTGCCGCTATTTTTTACGGTCTTTCTTCTTGCCGTTCACCGGCTTGGCCTCGACGATCTGCCATGACTGCTCGTCGTCCTCGAAGCCGCCCCGGGTTACCTTGGGCAGCAGCTTTTCGCGCACGACTACGGGAGCGAGCCAGTAAGTGAATCCATCATCCGCTTCGACCGGAAGCCAGGCGAATTTGGTGCGGACGCGCTCGTCGCCGATCTTGCCGTGCGGATCACTCCTATTCTTCCACTTCACGCTGTTTTCCCTCGCTTCTGCATTTAGATGCGGTCTTCGAGTCCCTTGACGCCCGACATCTCAGCGCAGCTCGCGCAACAATAGAAAGTCCCGTTATTCTCGACGCCGTGGCCGATGATCTTGCAGCCGCAGTGCGAGCACTTCGGCGCCAGGGCATGGATGGCGCACTCGAACGAGTCGAAGATGTGGGCTTTCCCCTTCATCGTGACGGTGAACGACTTGTCGTAATCGTTGCCGCACACTTCACACTTCGCCATTAGCGTCTCCGGTCCGGTTGCCGAGGTGCACTCTACGGCGAATCTAATGCCGCTGGAACGGGGATTTCAGCGGAAAACTTTCCTCATCTTGGTATCCGGGTCGCGCGCGAAGCGGAAAGTAAACCACGCCAGGTCGGTCACGAGCTCGTCGTAAGCCTGCGGGTCCATCTTGTCCGCGACGATGTTCATGCGTCCCGAGATCTGAGTTTTGAGATGCTCGATCCATTCCTTCGTGAAGTCGGCCATCGGGCAAGGCTCCGGTAACGAGAACTACAAAGTGATGGGACGAGCGCGCGGGCGCCAGCGGGAGGGCGACGCCTACAAGACGAGATGCAAACTCGGGGACTGCAACTGAACGGGTGCGAGGTGTCAGTAGCGTAGCGCTCAGTTGGCAGTTCAGTACGTCGGGACGTTACCGGGCGCAACCCTCGGCAGATGCTATTGCTGGCACCCTCCTTGACTATCAAATGGTGCAGGCCGCGATTCCGCGGTCGCAACTTTGTGAGGAGAGTAGTTATGAAGTGTTCCTATCGCTTGATCACGCTGATTGCCGCGACGCTAGCGGCCATTCCATTGAGTGCACAATCCAACGGAGGAGGAGGCGAGCGCGCCAGAGCAGCCGCCAACTCGGCTACGGAAATGCCCGTTGTGATACCCGCCGGCACCCCTCTTACCGTCGCGATCGATGAGGACCTCTCGAGCGCGTCGGTCAACCAGGGCCAGCAGGTGGCGTTTCATCTGCCCGCGGATTATTCGGAATTCGGCCACGTACTCATCGCACAAGGAACGCCGGTGAAAGGTACGGTAGCGCACGTCGCTCGCCGCAGTGCTGGCGGGAATCCCGGGTCGGTCACGCTGCAGGTTACGTCCGTACGTGCCGTCGACGGGACGTATATCCCGCTACGCGGGACTACCAAGGCTGTCGGTAAGAAGCGTCAGGGTCAGGCCGCAGCTCTGGGAATCCTCACGTTTGGAATCGGCGCAACGAAGAAGGGACTTTCCGCTGTAATCCCGGCGGGGACCCAGTTTACCGTATTCACGAACGTGAAGCGGACGGTCGTAGTTCCCAGATAGAGTGTTAGGGCCGGCGCGAAAAACAATCTCGCGCCGGCCATTCGCGGGGTACCTGTTCACTTGGGACCCTGCGTCCCCGTTGGTCTGCTTTCTGCCATTCAATGAGGCGCGCCGGGGGACACGAGCGGCGGCGAACACAATTTTCGAGGGCTCACTCGATGCGAAATGTCACGGTCACAATCGGCACAATCGCGCTGCTCGCCGGGTGTGGGGTCTCCACCCAGCAGGAAGTCCAAATGGGCCAGGAGGAAGCGCAGCAAGTCAACGCGCAGCTACCGATGGTCCAGGACGCAGAGATTCAGAATTATGTCAACGCGCTTGGAAATCGAATCGCGCATCTGACATCGCGCGCCGATCTCAACTGGCAGTTCCAGGTCGTGAATTCGGATGTCGTGAACGCGTTCGCGCTGCCCGGCGGATTCATCTACATCAATCGCGGCGTGCTCTCCCGAGCGAGCAACATGTCCGAGGTGGCCGGCGTTCTGGGCCACGAAATCGAGCACGTGGTGAGGCGCCACTCCGTCAAGCAGATGGAAAACGCGCAGGGAGCCAATGTCGGGGTCGGGATCCTTTGCGCGCTGACGGGAGCATGTCAGAGCGGAGTCGCCCAGGCGGCAATCAACATCGGCGGCACAGCAGTCTTCGCTAAATTCAGCCGCACCGACGAAATTCAGGCCGACGAGGGCGGCTTCAATAACGTGATGCGCGCGGGGATCACTCCTCGCGGCATGTTGTCGCTGTTTCAGAAACTACTTGCCGAGGAGCAGCAGTCGGGCGGCAGTGGCGCCACGGCAGCATGGTTCGCGGATCACCCGGGTACGACCGACCGCATCGCCGACATCCAGCGGATGTTGAGTCAGGTACCGGCGTCCCAGTTGAACAGTCTTCAGGTCAACGACGCAGGGTTCGCCTCGATGAAGGCGAGACTCGCGCGGCTTGGACCAGCGCCGAAGGTTCAAGGGCAGTAGCGGAAGTTCCGCCCATACAAAGCGCCACCCGGTGTGATGCACCGGGTGGCGCTTTTTGTTGTCTACGAACAAGCGGGTTGGGCTTAATAGTTGTTGCTGCTGCGCGACACACCAGTCATTGAAGCATTGATATCGACGCGCGGGACTTTAGCCAGGCCGCGCGTCTGCTTTGCATTTGGTGCAAGCCTTTATTCCGGCGCTATTGGCGACGCCTTTCCTGCCGCCCCCGTGCGGCAAATCTCGAGGAGTTCTATGAGTGTAAAGAATCTTTTTATGTGTTTCGCAGTGGTGGGGTCGCTTGCCGTAAGTGCGGCAACGGTCCACGCCCAGAACGCACAGATCCGCGATGGATTCTGGTTCAGCGGCGGCCTCGGTTACGGCTCGCTCGGTTGCGATAATTGTGGCGGCTCGCGTGAAAGCGGAATCAGCGGCGGGCTATCGCTTGGTGGCACGATCACGCCGAGATTCCTGCTCGGTGTAGGGAGCGAGGCTTGGTCAAAGTCGCAGCAGGGTGCAACTTTGACAGTCGGTACACTGGACGCGCGCGTTCGATTCTACCCCTCTACGACCGGCGGCTTTTTCCTGACTGGCGGCGTCGGGGTCGGCTCCGTCAGCGGGGCTGCCTCAGGTTTTACTGCCACAGAGACTGGCCTCGGAATGGTATTCGGGCTCGGATATGATGTTCGTGTGGCAAAGAATACGAGCATCACACCGTACTGGAATGGCTTCGCGATGCGGAACTCGAATACAGATGCGAATGTTGGACAAGTAGGGCTCGCAGTAACGCTCCACTAACCCAATCGCTTTATCGTTCCAGAAAGACAAGAGGCCCGCGCTCAAGCGCGGGCCTCTCGTCATTACGGTGTCCGATTCCTTTCGTTCTTCTCCCATCGATAGCCGTTTCCGCTCGAGGCGGAGCGCACGAAGGCCCTAGACGGAGGGTGAGGGATTCGAACCCCCAAGCCCTTGCGGGCGCCAGTTTTCAAGACTGGTGCAATAGCCATTCTGCCAACCCTCCGTGCTCAAGATAAGAGTGGCTATCGGCACGGGCAACGCACGATTGCGCGTCTCGGCACACTCAGTCCCTACTGCGATGCTCCAGCCAGCAAGTCATCGAGTTGCGTCGCGCGCGCGATCTTCTCGACCTGGGCCCGGATCCGCGCTGCTTCATCCGCGTGGCCCAGCTGCGTCAGCGCTCTGCTTAGAACCAGCCCCGTCCGCATGTATAGAAACGGAATACCGGCGGACGGACGATCGACCCACAGCTCCCGACTCGCGATCGATTTCGGTGCTTTGAATACGGTCTCCCAGAGCGCGCGGGTCGTGTCGACATCGAGCCAACCTTCGCCCGGAACAGCGACGATGCCATTGCCTGCCTTCGGAATGTGGGGCACCAGTTTCCGCGCCAAGCCCGTAGTTACGGTGTACGGCGCGAGTCCCATCTCCTCAGCATATGCGCCGGTCGTCCGGCTGAAGTTGAATGGCCGCTCGGGATAGGCATCGCGGATCATGTACAACACGAACAGATCGGCTCTTTCGAGGCCGGCGAAGTCGCCGAATGGGCGTGGCTGGATGTTGACGACGAGGTCAGTTCCTTCTTTGCGGAATGTCTGCGGTGCCGAGAGCTCGATCACCGACGGCACCGCGTCCGCCTGTTCCATCGTCAGCTTCACCGGCGGCCCGCTCGGCCTCTTCCACACTTTACCGCGATAGATCGGCGGTCCGCGCAGCGAATCATATTCGTAAATCGGGCGGCGCAGGAGCTGGCGCGTGTACCAGTCGGTGTTGAGCAGCGAGAGACACGCGACGATGACGTCACGCCGGATTCCTTCTACTTCTTGAGCGTACCAGAGCGGGAAGGTGTCGTTGTCGCCAGAGGTGATCAGGATCCCGTATGGCTCGACGGAATTGAGGAGATCGGCGGCGAAGTCAGCCGTATCGGTTTGACCGGCACGCGAAGCCGATTGCCAGTTCGTGAAGAGCGGAACGATCGCGATCGCGAGCACCGGTGTCGCCAGCAGCCAGCTCCGGCGGCGCGGGAGATCCAGCGTCTCATCGCCTACGCGGATCTTCTCCGATCCGACCAGCGCGGCAACCGTCTCCCACACAAAGACGAGGCCGAGCGCGATCCACACGCTCAGCGCCGAGAAGCTCCAGAGGTAGAAGTAATCGCGATCGCGGACCTCGCGCGGAACGGTGTCGGCAAGGTCCGGGGCCTGCGACGAGCCATACTTGAAATTCATGTAATAGATGAGCGCGAGCGTCACCATGAACATGAGCGGGCCGAAATAGGAGAACGATCTTCGATCACGTTTCCAATGGACGTAACCGCCAAGTCCGCCGAGCAGGAGGAATAGCGTGGCGAGCATGTTCTGGAGCGCGGGATGGTTGCCGAAGGGATCTCGCAGCCACTGCCAGCTGAAATACAGCCACCACATTTCGACCTGCGCGACGAATGGCGCCTGCCTGTCGGTCAATCCCGGCTTCCCATATTGGCCGCGATTGAAGTTGTACATGAAGCGATCGTAGGTCGCCTTGCTAAGCGTGCAGCCGACGCCAATCCGCGTTGCGCAGCCGGTCGGTTCCCCTTCGTTGATGGCCGGGAAGTATGCGGCTCGAAGGGGTTGCGTGAGGAATGGCGTCATGCCGAGCAGGAGCGCGCCCGCAACCGCGAGCAGAAGTCTCGGGCGGCGGAGAATCGTACCCGGACGGCGAATGGCAACGGCGGCTGCGACCGCCGGGAGGGCGAGAAAGCCGGCCATGTGGTTCGCGTAACCGAGTCCGCTCAGATACGCGATCATGACGAGCAGCCGGTCCGCTTTGGGTCCATCGGGATCGTCGCACCAACGGACGATGAGCCAGGAGACGACGGCGAGTCCCAGCAGCGAGACGGTGTAGACCTTCTCGTTGACGACCGATTGCGCCCAGACGGTAAATGCCGTCGCTCCGATCAGCGCCGCCAGAGACCCACCGACGATTCTCTGCCACCGCTCGGGCAGCCATCCAACGAGAACGCGCTCGGTGATCAGGAACCACATGCCCGCTGCGCCAGCACTCGAGAGGGCGGCGAGAATGTTAATCCGCATCGCGACGTTGGGCGCGATCGGGAGAATCGCGAAGAAGCGGCCGAGGAGCACAAAAAATGGATTTCCCGGTGGGTGGGGAAGTCCGAACGTGTAGGCGGCCGCGATGTATTCGCTCGTATCCCACATCGCGGTCGAGGGTGCGAGCGTGATGAGATAGAGAACGAACACGAGCGCGGATACCGCGGCGGCGGCACGGTACGATGGCCGGTAGTCGAGCTCCTCCAGTGTGCCTTGCGTTGCCGTCATCTAGTGGCGGAACTGCCGCTTGCCCGTGAATACCATCGCGACGTTGTACTCGTCCGCCGCCTTGATCACTTCCTCGTCACGGATAGAACCACCCGGCTGAACGATTGCGGACACTCCCGCTTCGGCCGCCTGCTCGACTCCGTCACGAAACGGGAAGTAGGCATCGGATCCCATCACCGATCCTTTGGTATCGTGGCCGGTAAGACGCGCTTTGTAGACTGAGAGAAAAGCTGCGTCTACTCGCGACATCTGTCCGGCGCCGATCCCGATCGTGGCGCCATCGCGCGCTAAAACGATCGCGTTCGACTTGACGCTCCCGACCGCGCGCCAGGCGAACTGAAGGTCCTTGAGCTCCATCTCGGTCGGTTGGCGTTTCGTCACGACGCGCCATTCTTCTCCGCCGTCGCTCGCGGCTCGCTCCTGGGCGAGAAACCCACCGCGTACTCGCTTGTAGTCGAGGGCGTGCTCACGCCACTGCGCGCGGCCCTCCAGCACGCGTAGGTTCTTCTTGCGACCGAGTATCTCGAGAGCACCCGCCGTGAACTGGGGCGCGACAATGCATTCGACGAAAAGGCTCGACACCGCTTCGGCGGTCTCGTCATCGACGGGGACGGTGAAGGAGATGACGGAGCCGAACGCCGATACCGGGTCGCAGGCGAGCGCCTTCTTGTAGGCATCGAGAGCGCTGGTGCCGGTCGCGAGCCCACATGGTGTCGTGTGTTTGACGATGGCACAGGCGGTTTCGCCCTCGAATGGATCGGTGGCTAAGAGCGCGCCCTCCAGGTCGAGAAAGTTGTTGAACGAGAGTTCCTTCCCGCCCTTCTTTTCCAGCGCGGAGAGGCCGTCCTTCTGCCGCTCGACGTAGAAGGCGGCGCGCTGGCCCGGGTTCTCGCCGTACCGGAGTGTGGTCGCTTTTTCGAGTGCAATGGCGATGCGGTCCGGGAATATCTCAGAGCGTTCGCACCCGAACCAATACGCGATGGCGGCGTCGTATGCAGCCGTGCGCGCGAAGACTTTCTCCGCGAGCAGGCGTCGCAGATCCAGGTCGTCGTCCTTCGCCTGGAGTGCCGCGAGCACGCGTCCGTAATCAGCGGGATCGACGATCACGGTGACGGACGCAAAGTTCTTGGCTGCCGATCGAAGCATCGAAGGCCCACCGATGTCGATCTGCTCGATGATTTCGTCCGGCTTCGCACCGGCGCGCGCCGCCGTTTCCTCGAACGGGTAGAGGTTGACTGCGACCAGGTCAATCGGCGCGATCTGATGCTCGGCCAGGGCCTTCATGTGCTCGGGCGAATCGCGCCGTGCCAGCAGCGCGCCGTGTATCGCCGGGTGCAGCGTCTTAACCCGACCGTCCAGCATTTCCGGGAAATGGGTTATTTCGCTTACGTCTCGCACGTTGACGCCGGCGTCGCGCAACGCCTTTGCCGTACCGCCGGTGGAGACGAGATCCCATCCGAGGCTAATCAGGCCTTTGGCGAAGTCAACAAGACCGTTTTTGTCGGAAACAGATAGCAGGGCAGTGGGCATATCAGGCAGAAGTTTTCGATTCAAGTTGTTGCAGCATGGCGACCATCTCGACGGCGCGCGGATAAACGACGTGCTCCACCGCCAGTACGCGTTCGGCGAGCGAATCCGCCGTGTCCGACTTCTCCACCGGAACGCGCCACTGCGCGATGATAGGTCCGCGGTCGTAGTCATCGTCGACCAAATGGACCGTTACACCGCTTTCCGTCGCACCTGAGTCAATCACGGCCTCGTGAACGCGTGCACCGTACATGCCTTCGCCTCCGAATGCTGGGAGGAGAGCAGGGTGAATGTTGACGATGCGCCCGGCGTATTCACGGATCACCGTGGCCGGGATCCGCTTCAGGTACCCGGCCAGCACGACCAGGTCGATACGGAATTTGCGAAGCAGCGCGAGGAGCTGCGCTCCATCGTCGGCCGCGTCGAAACTCGCGATGTCGATCGACGCCGTCGCGGCGCGAATGAGTGCCGGGGAATCGGCGCGATTCGACGCGACGAGCACCACCTTCGCGATTCGCTCACGCGAGAGATTGTCGAAGTGGTCGATGATTGCCTGGAGATTTGAGCCGCGTCCGGAGGCGAGCACGGCGAGTCGTGACGGCATCCTCCGATTTTACGCCGCGCCGTGCCTCTCAGTAAGACCGAAAAAGCATCTCGACTGCGTCCCCGAGAGACGCAGCGGTCTCGATCCCGTCCTCTTGCGCTTTGCGGCGATCTTCGCCCGTTGTCATGTGGGACGAGATCATGATTCCCCGGCCGCCGAGCTTTTTCGAGGCAATCACATCGCGCCACCGATCTCCGACGTAGGCCACGTTCTTCGGGTCGAGCTTGAAGTCGCGGATGGCGGTCTCGAACATCTCCGTCCCGGGCTTCCGGCATTCGCACGGCCCCGTGATGCTCGGATGATGGGGGCAGTAGTAGCTGGCATCGATGTGCGCGCCTTCCGCTTCGAGCAGCGACTCAAAATGGAGGCGGACCGCTTCGTAGTCATCCACCGTGAAGATGCCGCGCGCAATTCCCGACTGGTTCGTGACGACGATTGCCGGCACCCTGGCGTCATTGATTCTCTTGACGGCTGCCGCCGCGCCGGGGATGAGCCGTACCTGCGTTGGTGACTTGATGTAGTGGGCGTCTTCCATGACTGTGCCGTCGCGGTCGAGAAAGACCGCGTCGGGAATCCGCTTCACGAGCGCGCCTTGACGATCGCCTTGACGAGCGCCCCATCTTCGCGAGGGAGAACGCTGCGGAGGTCGAGCAGCAGCTTCCCATCGGCTATCCGGCCGATGACTGCCGGCTCGCCGCGCCTCAGCCTCTCTTCCACGCGCTCGGCGTCCGTCGTCAGCATGATCGCTATCGATGCGATGGACGCGGTAGGGAACGCGCCGCCACCGACGCTTGCAATGCTCGGCGCAACTTCCGCCTCGATATTACTAGACCGCAGCGAGCTGACGACCGAGCGGGCCCGCGACTCGAGCTGCTCCACCGGCTCGGTGAGCATGGCCAGCACTGGAACTTCCTTCAACGCGCGCTCGGGCTCGAGATAGAGCCTGAGCGTCGCTTCGAGCGCCGACAGAGTGAGCTTGTCGACTCTCATCGCCCGCGCGAACGGATTCTTTCGGAGCTTCGCCACGGCAGATCCGCTGCCGAGTATGATGCCGGCCTGTGGGCCGCCAAGGAGCTTGTCTCCGCTCATCAGGACCAGCGTCGCGCCCGACGCCAGCGCCGACGACGCCGTTGGCTCGCCCGATAGTCCGTAATCGTCCAGAGGAAGGAGCAGCCCGCTGCCGAGATCGTGAATTACGGGCAGTCCGTGCTCCGCGGCGATGAACGCGAGGCGCTCGACGCTCACCTCGGATGTGAAACCCTCGATCGTAAAGTTGCTGCGATGCACTTTGACTATCGCGGCCGTCTTTGGTGTGATGGCCCGGCGATAGTCGTCGTCGTGGGTGCGATTTGTGGTTCCAACCTCGACGAGCTTGGCGCCGCTGCGCGCCATGATGTCCGGAATTCGAAAGCTGCCGCCGATCTCTACGAGCTCCCCCCTCGAGACCAGGACTTCCTTTCTCTGCGCAATCGCGTTGAGTGTGAGCACCATCGCAGCCGCGCAGTTGTTGACAACGAGCGCGTCCTCCGCGCCTGTGAGCTGCTGCAACAGACCGACGCAGTGCGAATAGCGTGATCCGCGCTGTCCTGTCTCGATGTCGTACTCGAGGTTGCTGTAGCCCTCCGCGACGTGGCTGATGGCGCGTATCGCCACGTCGGCCAGTGGAGCGCGACCGAGGTTGGTGTGGAGCACGACTCCGGTCGCGTTGATCACGCGTCGCAGCGATGGCCGGGTTGTTTCACGTAAAGCAGACGTGATCGTCTCGACCCACTGCTCCTCCGTTAGTTGCGCGCCACCCGCGGTGCGCGCGGCCTCGATGGTGTTTCTCACCGCATCGAGGACGACTCTTCTCGGGTGCTGCTCGAGAAGCCATTTCACCCCCGGCGTCTCCAGCAGCGCGTTGACGCTGGGCAGATCGCGCCTCGAGTCCTTCATCGCTTGACTGGAGGTGGCGAGGCCGGCGGAGTGATCGCCGGCTTCGGGGGTGGGACAGGTGGGGGCGCAGGCGGCGAGAAAGTGCGCTCGCTATCCGCGGTCCGTCCGAGCAATCCGCGAATCCCGATCGCGCGCACGTGGTACACGAGCTTGGGCGTGAGCGGATGCTGGAGCTTGATCACAGCCTCGCTAATTGGAACAGGGCGCGGCATCACGGGTTTTGCCACGAGCGTGGTGTCGCGCCGGCCTGGTGTCGGAGCGCGACCTGAAACAGCAGGGCGGGCTGGGACCGGAGCTGTGACCGGCGGATTTGCTCTTGCCGTGTCCTTGGGCGGCGGCCCCGCGCTCACGATCGGAATGCGCGTGGAGTCAGGCGCAATCACAGCAAAGTTGGCGGCGCTGAGCGTTTGGCTCGGGTCCACGGGTTTGTCGAAGCTCACTTGCAGCGTGAGTGAATCCACCGATCTCACATCGCGAAGCCGCGGCGCAACGGTGTCGTGCGCGAAAATCACGAGATCGGTGCGCGCGCTGTCCACAAGATTGATCGAGACGCTGTCCCACGGCTCGCTCGGATCGATTCCCAGATTTTTGTTGCGATCGACGTACGCGCGGACCGTATAGCGCGCTGGCGGGATGTGCTCGATGACGAACGCGCCGTTCGAATCGGCGAGCGCGACGTACGGGTGAATGGTGTCGGGCGGCACGTACGATTCGATCAGCGCGCCAGTGGCCGGCGTGCCGGATACCCAATCGAACACGTTGCCGGCGAGTCGCGTGCGCGGAATCGTAGTCCCGGTCGAGAAGAAGGTCGATGCGCCGGTCTTGCGCACATTTCCCCGCAGGTCGGTCAAACCGCTCATCATGATCACCGTATATGGCGTATTGGCGCGCCACCCATGCGTGGGCCTGACTCCGATCGCGCCGCGATGCCATGATGCTTCCGGAACGCCGTCGCGAGGGGAGATCAGAAAGAGATCGCTGAGCGTCGTTGCGGAAGGCGGGCGCTCGGCCACCGTCTCGTCGAAACGGAAGAGCACCTCCTTCGGCTTGACGCCGACCGCCCCGGAGTCCGGAATGATTGCCACGAGCTGGGGAGGCGCAACATCGACTGGTCCACCGGGAGGCATGCCGGGAGAGGCGCAGCCCGACCCCAGCAGCGCGACGGCGATCAGCCGCCGCAAAGCGCTTTCACCTTTTCAGCAAGCTGTTCGCGGCGCTTGGTCCATTCCTCTTCTTTTGCTCGCTCAGCCGCGACGACGTTTGCTGGTGCTCTGCTCGTGAACCCTTCGTTTCGAAGACGCTTTGACAGCGCTTCGAGCTGAACCTCGAGCTGCTCCAGCTCCGTGCGGAGCTTGCCACATTCCTTGGTGAGATCGACCAATCCGCCAAGCGGAACGATGACCTCGCTGCCGTCCGCTAGAAGGGAATGTGCCGCTCCGGCCCCCGCTGACTGACCATCCACCGTTACCGCGGAGCGCGAGAGCCGGCCGATCAGCGATGCGTGCTCCGTGAACAGAGCACGATTGGCTCGGGACTGAACGATCACATCCATCGATTTCCCCGGCGGGATCGCGTAGTCGGAACGGATCTGCCGGACAGCGCTCACGGTTTCGCGAACGAGGTCGAAGCGCGCCATCTCATCGCCTTCGTTCTTTGAGCGAGGATGGGGGATCGGCCAGGGCGCAATTGCCAGGAACTCGCAACGATCGGTGGCAACGGGGAAGGGAAGCCGTTGCCAGAGCGTTTCTGTAATGAACGGCATGATCGGGTGCAGCAGTCTGAGGGCGTAGTCGAAGACGTGCGTGAGCACAGCGCGCGCGACCTCACTGTCGCCGCTCTGTGCACCAATGCGTCCCTTCGTAGTCTCGAGGAACCAGTCCGCGACGTCATTCCAGACGAAACGTCGCGCGGCCTCCGCGTATTCGCTCAGACGAAGCCCGGAGTAACGCTCTTCCGGGCGCCACTTTCTTTTTTCGGGCCGCGCGGGGCCGAGCGCCGCATCGGCCTCCAGAATCGTGGCGTTCAGTCGGCCGAGTATCCAGCGATCGGCCAGTGTGAGCTCATTGTCACGAAGCTCGTCGACGCTTCTCACCGGTGAAGTGCCGACGTTGGCGAGCAGGAATCGTCCGATGTTCCAGAGCTTCGTCGCGAAGTTTCGCCCCGGTGCGAACGAGCGCTCGAGGTTGAGAGGGTCGAGCATGAGGTCCGCGCCCATGCCCATGCCGGCGATCACCGTGTAACGAAGCGCATCGGCACCATATTTCGCGACGACGTCGAGCGGGTCGATCCCGTTGCCAAGCGACTTCGACATCTTGACGTGGTTGGTGTCGCGCACGGTTCCGTGCAGGTAGACAGTATGGAACGGCGCCGCGTCCATGAACGCGTAGCCCGCCATGATCATCCGTGAAACCCAGAAGAAAAGAATCTCCGGGGCCGTGATGAGATCGTCGGTCGGATAAAACGCGGCGAGCGCGGCTGCCTCCTTGTCGGGCCAGCCGAGCGTCGAGATAGGGAAGAGCCACGACGAGAACCAGGTGTCGAGGACATCTTCATCCTGCCGAACCGGACCGCCGCATTTGTCGCAGGCCGTCATGTCGGTGCGGCTGACGATCTGCTTGTCGCACTTATCGCAGTACCAGACCGGAATTCGGTGGCCCCACCAGAGCTGCCGCGAGATGTTCCAATCGCGAATGTTCTCGAGCCAATTGATGTAGACGGCTTCCCACCGCTCGGGCAAGATTCGAATCGTGCCATCGCGGACCGCTTTGAGCGCCGGCTTGGCTAGTGGTGTCATCTTCACGAACCACTGATCCGACAGGCGCGGCTCTACAACCGTGTCGCAGCGGTAGCAGTGACGAATGGCGTGCTGATGCGGCTCGACTTTGATCAGCTGACGCGACTGCTCGAGCGACCTGATGATCCGCTCACGCGCCTCGAATCTGTCGGCGCCGAGTAGCTCGGCGGGCACACGTGAGTCCGCGTCGGCCCCATTGGCCATGGTCCCGTCGGGCGCCATGATCACTGGCATCGGCAGTTTATGGCGCAGGCCGACCTCGAAATCGTTTGGATCATGCGCCGGCGTGATCTTCACGACGCCCGTTCCAAATGCCGGATCGACGTACGCGTCGGCGATGATCGGAATCTCGACGTTGGCGAATGGAAGCAGCACGGACTTGCCGATCAGCTTCTTGTAGCGGTCGTCGTCCGGATGAACCGCGACCGCGACATCGCCGAGCATCGTTTCCGGACGCGTGGTCGCAACTGTGAGGCTGGCGTTGTCCTTCGCGCCGACAATGGGATAAGCGATGTGATACAGCGTGCCCATTGCATCGCTATGCTGGGCTTCTTCGTCGCTCAGTGACGTGAGGCAGCGGGGGCACCAGTGGATGACACGGTGGCCGCGGTAGATGAGCCCTCGCTCGTAGAGCTGGACGAAGGCCTCCCGCACCGCGCGCGACAGCTCCGGTGAAAGCGTATAGGCGGTGCGGTTCCAGTCCGCCGAAACGCCGATTGCGCGGAGCTGCCGTAGGATCTCGCCTCCGGTCTCCTCGACGAATTCGATCGTGCGCTCGACGAACGCAGCGCGGCCGAGATCAAATTTCGTTTTTCCTTCAGCGGCGAGCTGTTTCTCGATGATGTTCTGGGTGGCGATGCCGGCGTGGTCGGTGCCCGGCACCCAGAGCGCTTCGTCGCCAACCATGCGACGCCAGCGGATGATCACATCCTGGACGGTATTGTTGAGTCCATGCCCCATGTGCAGCGCCGCTGTGACATTGGGGGGAGGCATGATGATCACGAACGGATCGCGGTCTCCACCGTTGCGGCGGCTGCGCTTCTCGTCGGCGGAAAAAATTCCGGCGTCGATCCAGCGCTCGTAAATGGCGCGCTCGGTCTGACCGGGGTCATACTGCGCCGGCAGGTCGTGAAGCTCCTGTGTTGTGCTCATCTCCGGCGCAAGTTAACGGGCGCCATTTTCGCGGGTAAGACCGCTCGTCTTACCCGCGAAGCACAGCGTTGGTGGCGCTACGTGCTCGTTCCCGGTCGCGTGCCGTTGCCCGGTGCGCGCTCGGTGTCAGCGACGTGATCGGCCTTTGGAACTCCACTCGGCGCCACAGCGGAGCCGTCGGTGCGACCGCCGCGTCCCTTCTTGCTCGATTTCCGGACTACTGCGTCCGGCATCTCGTCGGCGGCGGCCATGAAGGCTTTGTCTTCCTTCAGCGATCGGTCTTCGAGAACGTTTTTGGGATCTGCGTGGCGGTCGATTTCCTCGGAAGTGCCCTGCCGGCGGCGCCCTGTGCCGACCTGCTGTCCATCCCAATGGCGTTCCGTGAACGGCGGATCGCCGTCCTGATAGTGATGCGCCGCGTCGCCGAAGAGATTCTCATCGGTGCGGATGCCAAGCCGGTTCACGACCGTGGCTACACCTGGGACTCCGCGCGCTATAACGACCGCCTGGTGCGCCTCCTCTTCCGAGTTCACCCAGCCGGTGAGCTCGATGATGCCGTCTTCCACGGCGCCGATATCGATCGCGCGCTCGCTCATCGTCGGATCGTTTCTGAACGCTTCGAGCACTCGCTCCTCGAGCTCCTCGGCGCCGTTGAGCGATGCCTTGGGCGTGTCGAGTTCTTCGTCGAAGTCGGGATCGAACTCATCCTCGTCCAGTCCCTCGTAATCGAAGTCCTCTTCTTCTCCTTCGGTGCCGCCTCCGAATGTGTCCTTGATTCTGTCAGTCAAACCCTTGAATCCTCCGAATCGCTCCGCCATGAGAACCCCTGCCGCAAAGCCGGCCGCGGCTCCGATAGCGATGTAAATCGCAGTGCGCGACGAAGATTCGTCCTCTTCTTCATCGTAGATGTATGGCGGCTCGTTACGAAAGCGGAAGGGCAGCATAGCGGTGTTGGCCTGTGGCGAAGGGTATCTCCAAACGATAGCTTAACGGGGAGCAAAATAAAGGCCATCCGCAGTACTCGAAATCATACCAAAAAATGTTGACGCTGAGGCTCCCCGACGGCGCCACCCGTGAAGCTCCCGAAGGCGCTCTGCCGCGCGACATAGTCGCATCCATCGGGCCCCGGCTGCTGCGCGACGCGATCGCGGTACAGGTAGACGGCGAAATCATCGATCTCAACACCCCGCTCCGAAAGGGCGGCGACTTCAGGGTTCTCACCGAAAAGGACCCGGAGTCCCTTGCCGTGCTCCGGCATTCGGGTGCGCACATTCTGGCGACCGCCGTTCGCCGCCTCCGGCCGGACGCCAAGATCGGCTTCGGCCCGGCCATCGAGGACGGCTTCTACTACGATTTTGAAGTCGATAAGCCGTTCACGCCCGAAGACCTCGAGAAATTCGAGTCCGAGATGAAGAAGGTGATCGCGGACAAGTATCCGTTCGTCCGGGAAGAGGTTTCTCAGACCGAAGCGCGGAAACGCTTCTCCGATGATCCGCTCAAGCTCGAGCGCCTCGGCGAATTCCCGGACGGCGAGATCATCTCAACATACACAGACGGACCGTTCATCGATCTGTGCAAGGGGCCGCACGTCCCCGACACGTCGTATTTAAAGAACTTCAAGCTCCTGCACACCGCCGGCGCCTACTGGCGTGGCGACGAGCACCGGCAGATGCTCCAGCGCATCTACGCCACGGCGTTCTGGAAAAAGGAAGATCTCGAGGAGCATTTGCATCGCCTCGAGGAGGCGAAGCGGCGCGATCATCGCGTGCTGGCGCAGCAGCTCGATCTTTACTCGACCGACGCGCGCGTTGGCCCGGGTCTTATTCTCTGGCATCCGAGAGGCGCGATAATCCGAAACGAAATCGAAGATTACGAGAAAGCGCTCATTCTTCGCCACGGATATGATCTCGTCTTTACTCCGCACATCATGAACGAGCGGCTGTTTCAGATCTCCGGGCACCTCGAGAATTTCAAGGAGAACATGTTCGGCTCAATGGATGTCGAGGGCGTAGGGTACCGTCCGAAGCCGATGAACTGTCCGGGGCACATCTGCATCTACCAATCCCATCCGAGGTCGTATCGCGATCTGCCGATTCGTTACGCCGAGTTCGGCGCGGTGTACCGATACGAGCGGAGCGGTGTTCTCCACGGAATGATGCGCGTACGTGGTTTCACCCAGGACGACGCGCACATCTTCTGCACGCCGGAGCAGGTCCCATCAGAAATCGAGCGGCTGCTCGAGCTGTGCGATGAGATGCTCAAGACGTTTGGCTATCCGTACACGATCGAGCTCGCCACCCGCCCCGATAAGGCGCTGGGAAGTCCCGAGCAGTGGAAGCAGGCGGAAAAGACGCTGGCCGACGTTCTCAACGATCGCGGTCGCGAGTTCACGTACGACGAAGGAGGCGGTGCCTTCTACGGGCCCAAGCTCGACTTCAAGCTGATCGACGCGATCGGGCGAAAGTGGCAAGGTCCTACCGTGCAGCTCGACTTCAATCTGCCGGAGCGATTCGGGCTCGAATACACTGGCGCCGACAACGCGGCCCATCGCCCAACGATGCTGCACCGCGTGCTGGTCGGATCGATGGAGCGATTCGTTGGCGGCCTGATCGAGCACTATGCCGGCGCGTTCCCGCTCTGGCTCGCGCCGGAGCAGGTGCGTGTCATTCCGATCGCTGACGACCTAAAGGAATTCGCGAAGTCGGTGGTCGAGCGCCTCAAGGCTCGCGGCGTACGCGTTCATCTCGACGATCGCTCCGACACGTTGAATTACCGGATCCGTGAAGGCGAGATGATGAAAATCCCGTACATGGCCGTCGTCGGAAAGCGCGAAGCCGAGTCAGACTCGGTCGCGGTAAGAGTGCGGGGAGCGGGGAAGAAGCAGGAAATAATGACTGTGGCAGATTTCACCGCGCGCCTCGAGGACGAGCTGGCGACGAGGGCGCTCAAGCCGTAAGTCCCCGCGGAACACTCCGCGGTCCATCACAGTGAGGCACAGTATGCGTCGCACGTCCATCGCTTCCTTCGCCGCGCTGTCGTTCGCGGTGACCACTCAGGTAATTGCTCAGCAGACCACGGTTCTGCGCGCCGCACGCATGATCGATGGGACGGGAGCCTCGACGGTGAGCAATGCGGCGGTGGTCATCACCGATGATCGCATCGTGGCTGTCGGCCCCGCTTCAACCGTGGCCATTCCCGCCGGCGCTCGCGTGCTGGATCTCGGCGATGTAACCCTGTTGCCCGGGTTCATAGATGCGCACACTCACCTCATCGGCCGTACACTCGGTGATCCGCTCGCCGATGTCGCCGTCGTCAAGGACTACGCCTCGTACGCCGCAATTCTCGGAGTGGCAAACGCTCGCAGCACGCTGATGGCGGGATTCACCACAGTACGTGTTGTGGGCACGCGGAACTTCGATGACATGGCTCTCCGTCAAGCGATTACTGACGGGCGCGTGCCGGGGCCGAGGATGGAGAACGCCGGCAACTTGATCGGAATTAC
>DATHGO010000214.1:0-12869 GCA_035317585.1 Gemmatimonadaceae bacterium
TGCATGCGCGTTCTCATGGTCTCGCTGTCGATGCTGGCGCTCACGGCGTGTGGCGGGCGCCAGGTCGAGGTGCGCACCGGTCCCGAGCCAGCAGCCGATGTCGCCATCCACCTGACGAATAATCTGAGTCAGGCGGTCAACGTGTATGTCGTCAGCGGCGGAAACGACATTTTTCTCAAGCAAGTCTCGGCTAACAGCGTCGAGAACGTTCCCGTCGCCGGCGTCGCGGCCGGCGCGACGGTCAATCTCCGCGCCACCACGGTCGATGGAACGCGCACGTATTCCAAGAACAACGTCACACTTTCCAGCTCGTACGACTGGCGCCTGCCTTGACGAGACATGTGTCTCGGCGGTAGCCCGCGGGTGGCAATAGATCGTTGAAGCACTTAATTTTACGGGGCCGGTGTGTGTCACACGCCGGCCTCTTTTTTCTGCGCCGCCAGCCGGTGAACCGGTACGTCGGCATGCGTGTGTTCAACGCCGGCCCCAGCTGAATGCCAACTCCCACCGATTATCTGAAAAAAGGAGCGCTCCGGGTAATAGAGCCGGCGATCAGCTTTCTGGCGCGCAACAACGTCAGTCCCAATGCGCTCACGACCATCGGAACGCTGCTGACTGTTGCGGCGGCGGTCGTCTACGCGACCGGACACATCATGACGGCCGGCTGGATCATGTCGGCGACGGCCTTCTTCGATGTCGTTGATGGCGAGGTGGCGAGAAGAACGGGGCGATCCACGGTCTTCGGCGCGTTTTACGATTCATCGCTCGACCGCGTGGCTGATGGCGCTTTGATGGCAGGCCTCACCGTGTTTTACGCGACCAATCCGGTACACCACAACATCTACATGGTTGTCGTGTGCCTGGTCGGAATAATCGGGACTTTTCTGGTCTCCTACACGCGCGCCCGAGCCGAATCGCTCGGAATCGACGCCAAGGTCGGAGTAATGCAGCGTCCCGAGCGCATCGTGCTTCTGTCCGCTCCGCAGGCGCTGTTCGGCCTGTTCTGGAATGGATGGGTGCTGATGAGCATCATCATCCTTCTCACCGTCACGGCGTGGATCACTGCCGTGCAACGGATCGCATTCGTCCATCGTTTCACCCAGCATCCCGATACGAAGTCGATCCGGATCGTCAACGATCCAGCCTCCCCCACTCCCACCTCCCCTACGCCACCATCGAAAGCGACGGGAGTGCCGGCCTCGCGCCGAGCGCAATCTTAATCACAACGGAGAAGCAAATTGGCCAGATCGTCCTCTGGTGACGTCCCTAAATCGATAGCGCCGGCTACCGGCCGGCTGGGCATTCTGACACCGGGTCTCGGTGCAGTGGCCACAACCTTCATGGCTGGAGTCGAGAGCATTCGGCGCGGCCGCTCCAAGCCGATCGGCTCGCTCACGCAGATGGCGACTATCAGGCTCGGGAAGCGAACCGAGAAACGCGCGCCGCTGATCAAGGATTTCGTACCGCTCGCCAAGCTCGACGACATAGTGTTCGGGGCGTGGGATCCGATTCCCGACGACGCGCTTACCGCGGCGAAAAAAGCCGGCGTGCTCGAGGACAAGGACATCGAGCCGATAGCCGATTTCCTGAAAGGCATCAAACCGATGCCCGCCGTGTTCGACAACAAGTACGTCACCCGAATTCACGGAACGAACGTGAAGAAGGGCAAGACGAAGCGCGATCTGGCCGAGCAGCTAAGGCAGGACATGCGGGATTTCAAGGCGAAGAACAAGTGCGATCGGCTCGTCATCGTGTGGTGCGCATCGACCGAGATCTACATCAAGGCCGGACCGCAGCACGCGACGATCGAGCAGTTCGAGAAGGCGATGGACAAGAACGACGACGCCATCGCGCCGTCGATGTTGTACGCCTATGCCGCGATCATGGAAGGAATCCCGTTCTGCAATGGCGCGCCCAATCTGTGTGTCGACACGCCGGCGCTTCTCAAGCTCGCCCAGGACCGCGGTGTTCCGATTTCGGGAAAGGATTTCAAAACCGGACAGACGTGGATGAAGACGGTCGTCGCGCCCGGACTTAAGGCGCGCATGCTCGGCCTCGCCGGTTGGTACTCGACCAACATCCTCGGCAACCGCGACGGAGAGGTACTCGATGATCCACAATCCTTCAAAACGAAGGAGGAGTCGAAGCTGAGCGTGCTGCACACCATTCTGCAGCCTGACCTCTACCCGGATCTGTACAAGGATTTCACGCACGTCGTCCGGATCAATTACTATCCGCCGCGCGGCGACAACAAGGAAGGCTGGGACAACATCGACATCGTCGGGTGGATGAACTACCCGATGCAGATCAAGATCAACTTCCTTTGCCGCGATTCAATTCTCGCCGCACCCATCGTGCTCGATCTCGCGCTATTCTCCGACTTCGCGCACCGCGCCGGCATGAAGGGAATCCAGGAATGGCTGTCGTTCTACTACAAGAGTCCGATGGTCGCGCCCGGCCTGCAGCCCGAGCACGACCTCTTCATCCAGCAGACGAAGCTGAAGAACACGCTTCGCCATCTCATGGGTGAAGATCAGATCACCCATCTTGGTCTGGAGTACTACGCGTGATGTTGCGCCGCCTCGCGTTCGTGTCTCTGGTGGCCGCGGCGCTCACGAGCTGCGGCTCAAATCCCAAGCTCCTCGAGCTACGATTGTGGTCCGATAGCTACGCCTTCAGGGTGACGGTGGATCCCATGCCTCCCAAGGCGCTGGAGCCCATTCTCTATCGGATCGTCGTTCAGGACAAGAAGACCGGACAGCCGATCGAAACAGGCGAGGGGAGAATCTTTGCCACGAGCGCGGACAGGGCGAACACCAGCGACGGCTTCAAAAAGGAAAAAGAGCTAGGTACCTACTCCGGTCGCCTTTTTTTCGCAACCAGCGGGGACTGGGCGGCGGCGATTCAGTTTCGCCGCGAGCCGAATCCCCGGATGCCGCTCGAACGGGTGGACTGGATTCAGACGGTCCTCCAGGCGAGTGAGCCAGGTACCTGATTCACATATGCGCCATTTCTTCAGAACACAGCTCACGCCCGTCGATGTGCTGCGAATCGCTGACGAGTTCTTTCCCGAGATCGCGATGGAGCGCTCCGGGCACACGGCGCGCTCGCGATCGTTCGCCGGAGATCTGGGGACGCTGCAACTGAGCGTGCGAAAGGAAGGTGGCCACTACACTTTCGTCGAGATTGCGACTGACCAGACAGGAGAAAGCCGCCTCGACCGCAACGCGAAGAAGTTCTTCGTCAGGCTGCACAAAGCGGGGGATCCTCGCCACCGCATCGAAGCGGCGTACTAATATGGCGCGGTCCAGTACCGCCGCGTCGAGGCCGGCGAATCTGACGAAAGAATCCGCCCGCTCCGATTCGAGCGGAGCTCTCTCTCGCGAGCAGAAGCTCGAGCTCTACTACTTTATGCGTCTCACCCGCTCTCTCGAGGAGAGGCTGGTGAACCTGTACAAACAGACGAAAGTCGTGGGCGGACTGTTCCGCTCGCTGGGCCAGGAAGCGGACGCCGTCGGCAGCGCGTACGCCCTCGATCGCTCGAAAGGCGACGTGCTGTCGCCTCTGATCAGAAACCTCGGCTCGATGCTCGTGCAGGGGGCGAAGCCCAACGAGATCGTCAAACAGTACATGGCCAAGGGCGATTCGCCGACACGCGGTCGCGAGCTGAATATCCACTACGGCGATCTGGAGCGCGGATTCATCGGCCAGATATCGCACCTCGGCGACATGGTGCCGGTGATGGCGGGTGTAACGCTCTCGTTCAAGATGAGGAAAGAGGATCGCGTGGGACTCGTGTATGTAGGCGATGGCGCGACATCGACCGGCGCGTTTCACGAAGGAATCAATTTCGCCGCTGTGCAACGTTGCCCACTCGTCGTCGTTGTCGAGAACAACGGTTATGCGTACTCGACGCCACTCAGCAAACAGACCGCGGCCAAGCGACTCGTCGACAAGGCGATCGGATATGGAATCGCGGGCGAGCAGGCGGACGGCAACGACGTGATCGCGACCTACGATGTGACGAAGCGCGCCGTCGATCGCGCGCGCTCGGGTGCAGGCGTAACGCTGATCGAGCTCATTACCTACCGCAGAAAGGGACACGCGGAGCACGACAACCAATCGTACGTGCCGCCAGGAGAAATCGAACAATGGGCGAGCGAGAACGATCCGATCGACCGCTACGTGAAAGCGCTACTCGCCGAGGGGTTTGATCGAGCAGCGCTGGATGCGATCGATGCTCGGGTGAAAGAGGAAATCGATCGCGCCACGGACGAAGCCGAAGCGTCGCCCATGCCCGATCCGACCGATGCTCTTACGGGGGTCTACGCCGATCCACCGGCGATGGCGCCGCTCTGGTTCAGAGAGGGAATCACGTCGGCGGTGGAGTCGCACGAGCGTCCGTCGAGCTGGGGGACGCACGATGTCTGAGGTGACTTATCTGGAGGCAATTCGGGAAGCATTGTTCGAGGAGATGGACCGCGACGACAACGTGTTCTGTCTCGGGGAGGATATCGGCGCGTACGGTGGCGCGTTCAAGGTCACCGAAGGATTGGCGGCCAAGTACGGCGAGCAGCGCGTGATCGATACGCCGATCTCGGAAGCGGCGATCATCGGTGCCGCCGCGGGCGCCGCCCACATGGGAATGCGCCCGGTTTGTGAGATGCAGTTCATCGACTTCATCTCGACGGGCTACGACATGCTGACCAACTACGTCGCGACCGCGCGCTACCGGGCGATGCTTCCATGTCCGATGGTCGTGCGGGGACCGAGCGGGGGGTACGTGAGAGGGGGGCCGTTCCATTCACAAAACCCTGAAGCCGCGTTTCTGCACACCCCCGGCCTGAAGATCGTCTATCCCGCGACCGCGAGCGACGCCAAAGGATTGCTGAAATCAGCGATTCGTGACGATGACTGTGTACTCTACTTCGAGCACAAATATCTCTACCGTCGTATCAAAGAAGAGATGCCGTCGGGCGATCATCTCACGCCGATCGGGAAGGCGCGGATCGCCAGAGAAGGGAAAGACGTCTCGATAATCACTTACGCGGCGACGGTCTGGAAAGCCCTCGAAGCAGCCGAACGGGTAGAAAAGGAAGACGGACTGTCAGTGGAGGTTCTCGACCTCCGCACGCTGTTGCCGATGGACGATGACGCGATCATCGCGACCGTGAAGAAGACGAATCGCGTTCTGATCGTGCACGAGGACACCCGCACCGGCGGCGTGGCGGGCGAGATCACGGCGCGGATCAACGAGAGCGCGTTCGAGTGGCTTGATGCGCCGATACTCCGCGTCACAGCGGCGGACGTGCCGCTGCCATATTCTCCGCCGCTCGAGGATTACGTGCTTCCGCAGACGTCGGACATAGTCGTTGCGCTCAGGAAGCTTGCTTCCTACTGATGGCGTCACCGGAGCTGGATCGTGGGGCGATCATCGCGCGCAACATCGGTGTCGGATGCATAACAGGCCTCGCGGGTTTTTTCAGTGGCGGAATGATCGCAGTGTTGGTCGGAAAGATGGTTGGAAGCATGCAGGGCTGTAGGCCCGCCGAGGGCCTTCCGGCGTGCAATTGGTGGGTGTATGCTGGTGTCGGGGCAGTTGCTGGCGCAGTAACACTGCCAGTTATTGCGTTGAGACGGCTGAATCGAAGCCGCCCGAACGAATAAGCGAACCAGGGAGAAGCGGTGGCACGAGTAGACATCATCATGCCGCAGATGGGGGAGTCGATCGCCGAGGGCACGCTTTCGAAGTGGCTGAAGAAAGTGGGCGACGAGGTGAAGCGCGACGAGCCGATCTTCGAGATCTCGACCGACAAGGTCGACGCCGAAATCCCGGCGCCGGCCGCCGGCGTGCTGGCGGAGATACTCGTCAAGGAAGGTGAGACCGTGGCGGTCCAGACGATCGTTGCCCGCCTCGAGACCGAGAAGGGTGCGGCGATTGGAACGAGCGATCGTCCCGCGGCGGGTGGTGTAGTCAGCAGTCCGGAGCTGGCTACCAGCGCGAAGACTGAAGTGAAATCGGCACCTTCCGCCCCCCAACGGGAAGCTACCGTGGCGCCCGCTCCGATGCGTCAGCAACCACCCGCACCCGTCATCGCCGCATCGCACACCGGCAACGGCAACTCGTTCGAGGATCGTGTCCGTACAAAATCTTCGCCGTTGGTCCGAAAGATTGCGGCGGAGCACGGAGTGAACATCGCGTCGCTCCACGGCTCAGGAGTCGCTGGTCGTGTCACCAAGCGCGACATACTTGGTTTCATTGAATCGGGCGTGGCAGTCACCGGCACGCCGGGGGCTCGCACCGGTGGGGCGCCTGGCGGCCACATGCTCCCTCTGCCCGAGCCATGGGCGGGCGACGTGGTCGAGCCGATGTCCAAGATGCGCGCGCTCATCAGCGAGCACATGGTAGCATCGCGGCACACCTCGGCTCACGTGACATCGTTCATCGAGATCGACTTCACGCGCGTCGCCCGCATTCGGGCCAAGAAGCGCGCCGAGTTCGAGGCTGCGACTGGGCAGAAGCTTACGTACATGCCGTTCATCATCAAGGCGGTGACTGAGGGGCTGCACGCGTTCCCGATCATGAACTCGTCCGTGGCCGGCACGAACGTCATTTATCGAAAGCAGATCAACATCGGCATCGCCGTCGCTCTGGAGTGGGGACTTATCGTGCCGGTGATCAAGCACGCCGACGATCTTTCGCTTTCCGGAATCACGCGCGCGCTTAACGATCTGGCGGCGCGCGCCAGAGCCAAAAAGCTCTCTCCGCAGGAGGTGCAGGAGGGAACGTTCACCATTACGAACCCTGGTGTCTTCGGGTCGCTTATGGGAACGCCGATTATAAATCAGCCCCAGGTCGCCATTCTCGGGGTGGGCGCCATCGAGAAGCGTCCGAAGATCCTTCCAGGTGCGGATGGCGAGGACACGATCGCGATCCGTACCTGCGCTTATTTTTCCATCTCGTTCGACCACCGCGTAATTGATGGGGCGATCGCGGATCAGTTCCTCGCCTTCGTGAAGAAAACAATAGAAACATTTCCGGAGACCGGACTATAAGATGCCCAAGGCTCTCACGATTCAGCGCTCGACGGTTCCTTCCACCGAGCGTGCAAACTACACGAAGCGACTCAAGACGCTGCATTCGCACTACGCGGCCGCGAACTGCCGCTTCTGGGTGTTCGAGGAGACGTCGCTTCCAGGCGCGTTCATAGAATTCACGGAGGCCGACGACGAGCAGACGCTTATCACCGCGCACGCCAGCGCGCCGCACAAGACGTTGGATCCATCGCGCGTTTATCAGGAGGTCCAGCTTTAAGATGCCGGCCCGCTCGCTTCAGGTAGACGGTAAGAATTGGGACATCCATCCGTCCGGTTATATCACCCAGTACACGCAGGACGAATACGGATTGATATTCTCGCGGGGCGCGGGCAAGGAGCGCGAGGTGCGCGTCACCCGCTATTCGCCGCAGGGCACTCGCTCTCGCGAGCAGGCGTTCGCAGAGCTGTCAGATGCGCAGCTGAAGGAGCTTTTCGAGCAGTCGCAGCCGAGCTTCACATCGCCTGAGGCCGGTTACGAGCGGTGAGTGCGGATGCGGGGCGGCCGGCGTTCGTCGACCTGCACACTCACTCGACCGCCTCTGACGGCACACTCGCTCCAGAAGGAGTGATCGAGGCCGCCGAGCGCTGTGGCCTTACCGCCCTGGCGCTTACGGATCACGACACCATTGATGGAGTCCCGGCGGCGCGTGAGGCGGGTGAGCGCCTTGGTATTCGAGTAATCGCCGGAGTGGAGCTGAGCGCTTTCCAGGAAGACAACGAGATCCATCTGCTGGCGATGCACGTGACGCACATAGCGTCGTTGGAGACGCGTCTCACTGGGCTGCGCACCGGGCGCTACACGCGGGCCCAGAAGATCGTGGAGAAACTCAACACCCTTGGCATTCCGCTCACGCTGGACGAGGTCCTGCTGCAATCCAATGGCGGCGCGGTCGGACGTCCGCACGTGGCGCGTGCGTTGATCGCGCGCGGCTTTGTGCACGATTTTCGGGAGGCGTTCACGAGATATCTCGGGACCGCGGGGACCGCGTTCGTCGCCAGGGAACGTCTTTCGATCGAGGATGCGATCTCCATCGCTCACGAGGCCGGCGCGCTGGCGATCTGGGCGCATCCGTCCGACGGCGGCCGGCGCGAAAGGCTGGAGCCCCTGGTCGCGGCGGGGCTCGACGGGTTGGAGGTAAGGCATCCCAGCCACTCGGCGGAAGACGTCAAGCGGCTTCAGGCGCTCGCCGATTTCTTCGGCCTCGTCCCGAGCGGTGGATCGGATTGGCACGGAGCCCCGGATGGACCGCGCCGTCTCGGAATAATGAACGTGCCGGTCGAGTGGCTCGAACGGCAGGATGAGAAACTCGCGTCGCTCGGAGCGGCCAGTGGAACTCGATAGTCGTATAGCGCTCGTCACCGGTGCGGGAACACGCGTCGGCCGCGTGATTGCGCTCGCGCTCGGAAGGGCTGGCATGCGTGTCGGTGTCCACTACTCCGGATCGGAGAAGGGCGCGCGTCATACCGCGGACGAGATAATTGCGGCGGGGAGCGACGCAGTGACGCTTCCCGGGGATCTGACTGATCCCGCGACCGCGCCCAGACTCATCGAGCACACCACCAAGGTTCTGGGATCGCTCGATGTTCTCGTCAATTCGGCGGCGGTCATGCTGCGGACGCCCGTCGGCGAAGTTCTGGTCGAGGACTGGGACGCGATGTTCGCGCTGAATCTGCGCGCACCGTTTTTCCTCTGTCAGGCGGCGGCGCGTGTAATGGGGGAGCGTGGTGGCTCGATCGTGAACATCGCGGATCTGGCGGCTTTCGAGACGTGGAGAGGATACATCCCGCACTCGATCACCAAAGCCGGCATCGTGCAGATGACGCGCGGTCTCGCGCACGCGCTCGCGCCGAAGATCCGCGTCAACGCCGTTGCTCCTGGGCCGGTGCTTCTGCCGGAAGGCTGGACGCAGGAACAGGCGGACAAGCTCGTCGCGACGACGCCGCTCGGGAAACTGGGCAGCCCCGAGGACGTCGCACAGGCGGTGCTCTACCTGCTTAGTGCTGACTACGTGACAGGCGAGACGATTATCGTCGACGGAGGCCGTCACGTTCGTTACTGACGACGCGAAAACACGCGCCGGCGCGGTATATTTCGTCTGTAGAATGTCTTGTCAGCAGCAATTCTTTACAGGTGATTCCTTTGGCGACAGTGCGTGAATACGACGTTGTCATCGTGGGGGCAGGTCCGGCCGGCATGACCGCGGCGCTCTACACGGGCCGTGCGATGCTCCGCACCGCCGTGCTCGAGCGCGGGTTCCCTGGTGGAGAGCTGCTCAATACCGAGTATCTCGACGACGTGATCGGCTTCCCAAAGATCCTCGGCTATGAGCTGGCGGAAAAGTTCGCGGCGCACGCCAAGCAGTTCGGGGCGGAGTTCTTCGAGACGACCAGCGTGACCTCGGTGACCAAAATGCCCGATGGCTATTTCCACACCGAGGCCGAAACCGGCGACATCTTCCGCTCGCCGGCGGTCATCGTGACCGCTGGTGGAACTCCCATCAAGCTCGGGATTCCGGGTGAGCTGGAGTACGCGGGGAAGGGAGTATCGTATTGCGCGATCTGCGATGCGGCGTTCTTCAAGCAACAGATCGTGGCAGTCGTCGGAGGCGGTGATGCCGCCGTCGAGGAGGCCGATTTTCTCACGCGGTACGCGAGCAAGGTTTATCTGATCCATCGCCGGCACGAATTCCGCGCGTCGAAGATTCTCCAGCAGCACGTATTCGACAATCCGAAGATCGAGGTAATCTGGGACACGATCGCCGAGAAGGTCGAGGGTGAACCGCAGGAGGGGATGATCGGCCTCCGGCTGCACAACCTCGTGACCCAGGAGCGGACGCTCCTCGCCGCGACGGGCTTGTTCATTTTTGTCGGGTTCCGGCCGAACACCGGTGTGATCGCCGGGCACTTCGACCACGATGTGATGGGTTACGTTCTCACTGACAACGCGATGATGTCGTCGATCCCGGGGCTTTTCGTGGCGGGGGATCTCAGGGCGCAGCTCACGCGGCAGGTCACAACGGCGTCGGGTGACGCGACGACGGCGGCCATAGCCGCGGACAAATACATCACGCGCTTCAAGGAGTCGGAGCGCGACGGTTCGCGCGAGGCGACGCGGGAAGCCCTGGAAAGCTCCCACATCAGCGCGGGAGGATATACATGATGCGTGCGTTGACTCTGGCGGCTTTCGCCACCGTTGTTCCGCTGACCCTTTCGCTCGCTCAGAGCGCCGGCCCCCGGAATTCGAGAATCGTCGGCGTCGTCGCCGACAGCGTAGACGGGATGCCGCTTCAGGGCGCGGAGGTGATTGCGTCGGGAGTGGCGACAACGGTGAAGACCGACTCGCTTGGCCGGTTCACCATCGACAGCCTCGCGCCGGGCACCTACCAGGTCGGCGTATTTCATCCGCTCCTGGAGAGCCTCGGAATTACGCTCGCGACGAAGCCATTCGTCATCGGGCCTGACAGCGCCGGGGTCGTAACGCTGGCCGTGCCCTCTGTCCCAACGCTTGTGCGTCGCTACTGCGGAGGCGAGCAAGCCCCGGCTACGCCCGCCGCGGTCGTTGGAAGAGTGCTCGATCCGGACAACGATCAGCCTATTTCGGGCGCGAGAGTATCACTCGCGTGGACGGACGTGCGCATCAGCAAGGAGGCGGGCGTGGTACGCACTCCACACGAGCTGCACACAGAGACCAGCGGCTCCGGATTCTTCAAGCTGTGTGGGCTGCCTTCAGATCTCGACGGGACTTTGCAGGTCATGCGCGGCGAGGTATCGACGCCGGAGGTTCCAGTTGCCCTGAACGGCGCGCTGCTGGCCTTCCAGGCGATGTCGATTCCCGACAAGCCCGGCACGCGCACCACAGGGATCGTGATGGGCCATGTGCTGTCGCCAACGGGGAAGCCCGTGTCGGGCGCCAGGGTAGAGATCCCCGTCTCCGCAGTGTCAGCGATGACTCGTGAGGATGGCTCGTTCCACCTCACCGGAGTTCTTACCGGCACGCAGGTGCTGGTCGCGAGGAGTCTGAGTTTCGCGACGGCGGCCGAGCCGATCAACGTGACGTCGCGCGAGCCGGTTGATGTCACCGTAACGGTCGGGGACAAGGTCAATATGCTCGACCCTGTGTTCATAACGGCTCGGCGCGACATGGCGCTGGACAAATCGGGATTCACCGCGCGCAAACGGGCGGGCGGCGGGCATTTTTTCACGCGTGAGGACATCGATCACCGAAAGCCGAACAACATCTCGGATATGATGAAGGGTCTCCCCAGCGTCACCGTGAGCTATCAGCGTGGCGGGACCGTCATCAGAGGCAGGGGCGGAGTCACCAGCTTGAACTCCGCGAATGCGCCGTGCACTCGGGTGTTCGTCGACGGATTCGAATGGCGCGATCTGCAGGCCGGCGATCTCGACATGGTCGTGAATCCCGACGATGTGATCGGTCTCGAGATCTATCAGTCGGGTGAGGTACCTATTCAGTTCCGGAAATTTGATCGGGGATGTCTGACCCTGGTCGTTTGGACACAGTTTCGCGGCAAAGCAGCGAAGTAGCGGTGAACGTCAAGACCATCACCGTCGGAGCGTTCCAGGAGAACTGCTATCTGCTGGTGGATGATCGCTCGAACCGCGCGGTCATAGTCGATCCAGGGAGCGAGGGTGAGCGACTCGTGGACGCAATAGAGAGCTCGGGCGCGACTCTCGACGCGATCTGGATCACCCACGCCCACGTCGATCACGTCGGCGCAGTCGCGTCGGTGAAGCGGAAATGGGACGTGCCGATTTATTTGCATCCCCTCGACCGCCGGCTGTACGAAGCCGCGTCGCGGCAGGCGGAAGTGTATGGACTTCCATTCGAAGAGCCGCCCGCTCCCGATCAGGAGTTCTCGGATGGCCAGCGGCTCAAAGTTGGGGACGCCGAGATGACTGTGATCCACACGCCCGGACATGCTCCCGGGCACGTCGTCATACACGGCAACGGAATCGCGCTCGTTGGCGATTGCTTGTTCGCTGGATCAATCGGTAGAACAGATCTCCCCTTTTCGAACCCGCCGCAGCTGGCAGCATCGCTCGAGAAAATATCGGCGCTCGCCCCGGAGACCGTGGTTTATCCCGGTCACGGCATGGAGACGACGATCGGACAGGAGCGACTGTCGAATCCGTTTCTCAACGGCACCGCCCGCATTGTGGGACGCTAACTTGGATCCTTCACAGCCAACGACCATGAGCGACAAGACTCGCACCGAAAAGGATCCTCTGGGCACCCTCGAAGTTCCGGACGACGGGCTTTACGGCGTGCAGACTTTGCGGGCCGTGCAGAATTTCCCGATCAGCGGGCTGCGGCCGATGCCCGCCTTCGTTGACGCTACAGTGCGAATCAAGCGCGCGGCGGCACTGACGCACAAGGAAACGGGACGGCTCGACCCGAAGATTGCGGATGCGATCGTAAAGGCGGCGGATGAGATTCTCGCCGGCAAGCACCGCGAGCATTTCGTGGTCGACGTATATCAGGCTGGCGCGGGCACGTCGCACAACATGAACATCAACGAGGTGTTGGCGAACCGCGCCAACGAAATCCTCGGCGCCAAGCGGGGGACGTACTCGCCGGTTCACCCGAACGATCATGTCAACATGGCGCAGTCGACCAACGACGTGATTCCGACCGCCATTCGTCTCGCGTGCTTGAGCGAGCTCGGCGGCCTGGAGAAGGCGTTCGACGGTCTCGCCAGGGAGTTCGAGAAAAAGGGTAAGGAGTTCGACGGCGTGCTGAAATCCGGCCG
>DATHGO010000215.1:0-9397 GCA_035317585.1 Gemmatimonadaceae bacterium
ACGAAGTTCCATCGCGTCATCAAGGATTTCATGGTCCAGGGCGGCGACCCCTATTCGAAGGGCGGTGAGCACGCGAAGGGTCCGGTTGGAACGGGCGGTCCTGGCTACAAGATCGACTGCGAGACGCAGGGGAATCCGCGCAAGCACGACGTTGGCGCGCTGTCGATGGCGCACGCCGGAAAGAACACGGGCGGGAGTCAGTTCTTCATCGTGCTCAGTGAGCAGAACACCAAGCACCTGAACGGAGTCCACACCGTTTTTGGGAAAGTGATCGAAGGACTGGACGTGGTCCCCAAGATCAGCCAGAACGACACCGTATCGAAGGCCAGAGTCTCAAGCGGCCCGGGAGCGAAGTGATGGCGACGAAAAAGAAGACCGACCTCAGCGCCGCGCTGACCGGCTTGGTCCTCGGCGCGGTGACGCTTTTTCTGCTGCTCACCTCGATAGTGATGATGACGAACGCGCACTATCGCGGGAAAGAAGCGGCGGAGACAACCCACCCGTAGCGTCGAGCACGAAAGTCATTGACCTGATAGCTAGTCAGTAGTATATTACTGACTGGTCAGTAACTATTTGTTTAGCAATGCCGAAAACGAAGACAGCACAACCAAAATGGCGTAGACAACCGGAGCACCGGCCCCAGCAGATCATCGAGGCCGCCCTCGAGGTTTTCGGCGAATGCGGACTCGCCAACGCCCGACTCCAGGACATCGCCGACCGCGCCGGAGTCTCCAAGGGCACGATCTACCTTTATTTCCCCAACAAGGAAGAGCTCTTCCGTGAGATGATCCGCCAGACCGCCGTCGCCGCGATCGAGTGGGGCGAGAAGACGGTCGGGCAAGGAACACCAACCGAGCAGTTGTGCAACGCAATGCGCGGCTATTGGAAGTTCGTCCGCTCGCCGGTCTTCAGCACGATCTACCGTCTCGTCCTCGGTGAGCTCCACCAGTTCCCGGATCTCGCCAAGTTCTACGCTGATGAGGTCGTGGCCCGCGGGCTCAAGCTGCTGAGTGGAATCATTCGCAAGGGCGTCGACACGGGTGAGTTCCGCGAGATCGATCCGATGATCGCCGCGCGCATGCTGGTCGCGCTCACCATCATGAACGCTATCTGGCGGGATGAGCACACTGGAGTGCCGATTCTCTGCCACAAGAAGGACGAGGAGGTTTTCCAGGAGCTGGCCCAGTTCTATCTCCACTCCATCGCGCCGTTCGCAGGCTCATACGCGCAGGCCGATGGGGCTCCGTCGGACGCAGTTTCGTTCATTCCATTCAACAATGACTAAGATTTTTCCCCGCATTAGCCGCCTGTTCGCCGCTGTCGCGGCAATTACAATGGTATCGTCTGGCGCGCTCGCGCAGACGCCCGCCACCTCGCCAGCTCCGACAGTCGCGCCACCTGTATCAGCGACTCCGCTCACCCTCGGTGATGCGGCACGACTGGCCGCGCGCCAGAGCGCCCTTGCCCAGGGGGCTAGACTCCGCGCCGACGAAGCAGGGGCTCGCGTCCGCCAACGCAGAGCGGACCTTCTCCCGACGGTCAGCAGCTACGTCCAGGAAGCCGGCCGCACCTTCAACACCTCCACGCTCGGCATCGATTTTCCCGCGACGCCTGGGAATCCGCCGCTGTTCGACCCGCAAGGCCAGATCGAGGGACCGATCAACACCATCGACATTCGCGGGCGCGTGGAGCAGAACCTTCTCGACTTCGGCGCGATCGGACGCGTTCGCTCGGCAAAGGCCCAGGCGCGCTCATCGAGCGCCGACGCTGACGCCACGGCCGAGCAGGCCGCGAACATTGCAACCACCGCTTACATAAGGGCGATTCGCGCTGACGCGGATCTGCGTGCGCGTCAGGCTGACACGCAACTCGCCACCGAGCTGCTCAGCATCGCACAGGCGCAGCTCCAGGCGGGAACGGGGGTCGGGCTCGATGTCACACGGGCCAAGAGTCAACTCGCGTCGACGCGCGCGGCGCTAATAACCTCACGCAACGCGCGAGACCACGCGCATCTCGATCTCCTGCGCTCCCTCGCGCTGCCCGTTGGAACCGACATCATGCTGGCTGATTCGCTCTCCACTGCGACCGATGGCGGTCCGCTTCTGGACGAGGCGACACTGGTCGCGCAAGCAATCCGCAATCGTCCCGACCTTCTCGCCGAAGAAGAGCGTATCCGCGCGGCAAAACAGGGTCTCTCGGCCATCAAGGCCGAGCGCCTTCCATCGCTCGGTCTGGTTGCCGACGATGGTGTGATCGGAAAGAACGGCGCGAAGCTGCTCGGCACCTACACCTGGGGCCTGCAGGTAACGCTGCCGATTTTCGACGGCTTCAAGCGAGAGGCGCGCGTTCAGGAACAGCAGTCGGTGGTGAAGGAAGCAGAAATCCGTCGCCGCGATCTCGAGCAACAGGCTCAAGCCGATGTGCGTGGCGCGCTGATAGATCTGTCGGGCGCACGGGAGCAGCTCGATGCGGCAACCGAGCGGCTTAGCCTGGCCGAGCAGGAAGTGGCGCAGGCTCGCGACCGCTTCAATGCCGGGGTCGCCGGAAACGCGGACGTAGTGAACGCGTCACTCGCGCTCACCTCGTCGCGTACGCTGGTGAACGACGCCGAGACCGCATACCAGTTGGCGCGCGTAGCACTCGCGCGGGCGACGGGAAGCGTTACGACACTGAGATGATCACGAAGGCTTGCTTGCAAAACTCCAATTAGACTATCAGGAACACAGGAAAGGTTATGGCAACCGCAACCGCAATCGAAACCGAAGCCCCCGGAACACCAGCTTCACGCAACGGCAGATCCGCCGCGTCCGACCCCGGGACACCCTCGACGAGAAAGAAATTCGTGGTGCCCATCGTTGGGATCGTCGCGCTCCTTCTCCTCATCTGGGCGTTCCAGAAATGGAACTACGGCCGCTCCCACCAGTCGACTGACAACGCGCAGGTCGATGGTCACATCGTGCCGGTGCTCGCCAAGGTCGGCGGCTACGTGAAGACGGTTAACGTGAACGAGAACGATCACGTCAACGCCGGGCAGCTCCTGGTGCAGCTCGACGACGCGGACTATCGCGTCCGTCTCCAGCAGGCGCAGGCTGATCTGGCAGCTGCCGAAGCAACAGCTGGCGGGGGCGGATTCTCCGGGCAGGCGGAGGCGCAGGTGCAGAGCGCCACGGGCCAGCGTGCCGCGCTCGACGCGCAGATCGGTGCCGCTCAGGCCAACGCCAACAAGGCTGACGCCGATCTTGCCCGCGCCAAGGAGCTGGTTGCCAAGCAGATCATCTCCAAGCAGCAGCTTGATGCCGCGCAGGCAACCGCGGACGTTGCGCACGCGAATCTCCTCGCTGCCCAGCGTCAGGCATCTGCGGCCGGTGGAACGGTGAACACCATGGAAGCCGGCGTTCGTGTCGCCAACGCGCGCTCGCTCGCTTCTCGCGCGGCGGCGGAGAACGCTCAGCTGCAGCTCGATTATACGCACATCACCGCGCCGGCCTCAGGCGAGGTATCCAGAAAGCAGGTCGAGGTGGGACAGCTCGTCGCGCCGGGACAGCCTCTACTCAGCATCGTCGCTGATACCGGCGTCTGGGTCACGGGGAACTTCAAGGAGACCCAGCTCGCCACGATTCGTCCGGGACAACCGGTGGAGTTCGAGATCGACGCCTACGGCGGCTGCGTCGGCGAAGGAAAGGTCGCGAGCATCAGTGGTGCGACCGGAGCGAAGTTCGCGCTTCTTCCGCCCGACAACGCGACCGGAAACTTCACCAAGGTAGTGCAGCGTGTTCCCGTGCGCATCGCCGTCACCAAACCGTGTGCGGGTAATCATCCCCTGCGGCCAGGCCTCTCGGCGAACGTCCACGTCGACACGTCAAACCGGTGAGCACGGCCGTACTGCGTTCGTCGGGGATATCGACATCCTCTGAGGACCGCTACTCGCACAAGTACATCATCGCCGCCACCGTTACGATGGCGGCGATGCTCGAGCTGATCGACACCTCGATCGTCAACGTCGCGATCCCGCACATGATGGGAAACCTCGGCGCTACGCTCGACGAGATCGCGTGGGTTTCCACCTCGTACATCATCGCCAACGTGATTGTCATCCCGATGTCGGGTTGGCTGTCGGCTTTTTTCGGCAGAAAGCGCTACTTCACCGGCTCGATCATGCTGTTCACCCTCGCGTCGTTCTTCTGCGGCGCGTCCCATTCCCTGCTCACGCTGATCTTCTGGCGCGTTATTCAGGGAATTGGCGGCGGGGCGCTGCTGTCGACGGCGCAGGCCACGCTTTACGAGTCGTTCCCGCCGGAGGAAGCGGGAACTGGTATGGCGATCTTCGGTGTCGGCGTCATGGTGGGCCCGACGCTCGGCCCCACACTCGGCGGCTGGATCACGGACAACTACAACTGGCCGTGGATCTTCTACATCAACGTTCCGCTCGGCATCATCGCGGCGATTCTTACGGTCACCTACGTCGCCGACGCCGAGCACCAGGAGCGGGCCGACAAGATCGACTATCTCGGGATTATCCTGCTGACGCTCTGTGTCGGCTCACTGCAGTGGATGCTCGAGCGCGGTGAGCGCTACGATTGGTGGGAGTCGCGGTTCGTCACGATGCTGGGCTTTACGGCGCTCCTCTCGGGAATCGCCCTCATCTGGCACGAGCTGACGACCGACGAGCCGGTAATCAACTTCCGGATCCTGAAGAGCCGGCAAGTCACCGCCGGGGTGAGCATAGGATTATTGCTTGGATTCGCCCTTTACGGCTCGGTCTTTATTCTACCCGTTTTTCTGCAGCAGCTGCTTCAGATGACAGCATGGCAGACCGGAAAAATCATTCTTCCGGGCGCGATTGCATCGGCGATAACGATGGCGGTGGTAGGACGAAATGCCATGCGCCTCGACGCGCGTTATACGGTAGTAGCTGGAGCATTTCTATTCTTCCTGTCGATGCTGAAGCTGTCGCACCTCACATCGGCGAGCGGTCAACAGGATCTCTTCTGGCCTCTGATCCTGCGCGGAATGGGGCTGGGCCTGATCTTCGTTCCATTGACGAACGCGACGATGGCGGACCTCAAGGTGAAGGATCTGGCGCAGGGGACCGGCATGTTCAATCTCATGCGCCAGCTCGGCGGCTCGCTTGGAATCGCCGTGATGGCGACGCTTCTCGCGCGATTCATGGCGGCGGAGAAGGCGGTGCTGGTCGAGCACGTCGGAGCGAACGATCCCGAGACGTTGAGTCGTCTCTCATTGCTGGCGCGCGGTCTCGTAGCGCGCGGAATCAATCCGATGATCGCCCAACAGCAGGCGCTC
This sequence comes from Gemmatimonadaceae bacterium, assembly GCA_035317585.1. Lineage (GTDB taxonomy): Bacteria > Gemmatimonadota > Gemmatimonadetes > Gemmatimonadales > Gemmatimonadaceae > UBA4720. The sequence goes on from DATHGO010000215.1 coordinate 5,302, forward strand.
GCAATTCTCGACCGGCAGGTGACGGTGCAATCGAGCATGCTCGCGTTCTCCAGGATTTACCTGTACAGCGGGCTGGTGCTGATAGCCGGGCTGCCACTGTTGTTCTTGTTCAGGACTGGTCGCGCGCGCGGCTCCATGGGACCGGTTCACTAGGCAGAGATCGATTGTCGATCAGGAATGCCGGCGACGCCGGTAAGGGTGTCCCGGCCGTATCTTACGGCCAGAACACCGACGTACCCCTATTGCCAGCCCCTCAACAGTTGAACGCAGCCATACGTATTTCTGATGAGGAGCGAGAGCTTGTAAGTCTGGCCAAGAAGGGTGACGAGCGAGGTTTTGCCGGACTCGTACGTCTTCATCAACGGCGCGCGTACATAGTTGCACGCTCGATCGTCATGACGCACGAGGACGCGGAAGATGCGGTGCAGGAGGGATTTCTGCGCGCGTATCAGGCTCTCGACCGGTTCGACCCGGCGCAAGTTTTCGGCGCGTGGCTCAATCGAATCGTCGCCAATGCGGCGCTCGATCTGGCTCGCCGCCGGAAGGTCAGAAACGCGGAGGAGATCTCCGAGTCGGTTCCGGCCGTTTTCCGCGATCCAGCGGAAAGTGGTGAGCTGCGGGAGCGGCTCGAGGCGGCGCTGGCGCAGCTTCCGGATCGCGCGCGGGCGGTAATAGTCCTGCATGACATCGAGGGCTTTACGCACGCGGAGATTGGAGAGATGTTGAGTATACCGGGCGGAACGGCTCGCTCGGATTTGCACCACGCGCGGCAGAAACTGCGCGTGTTGCTCGGAAACCTGAGGGATTAGAGATGGAAGATCGTACCGATTTGCGACTCGACGACGAAGGCGATGCGAAGATCACGGAGATGCTCCGTGAGGTCTACGCACCACCCGCTGGAGGCGCATACTGGGACGCCCTCGAGGCCCGCATTATGTCCTACATCAAGGAACACCAGGCGATCAGCATCCCGGTCAACTGGTGGTCGGATCTCGCGAGCTGGGCTGGGCCCGGCCTCGCGGCCGCGGCTCTCTTGTTCGTCGCCGCGGGCCTGATGTGGTCCCGGCAGAAAAACGAAGAGATGGGCACGACATACGAAGCAGTCACTGAGTCACTCGCTTCCGATGTATTGCCCGGCGCCGTCCAGGTTGTAACGGCTCCGCACGATGGCTCGTCGCAGCGCGAAGCGACGTTCCGCTACGTTTTGTCACACTGAGGTTCGCGATGGAACGCTCCAAGGGTTACGCAGTGATGTTCCTGCTCGGCGCTTTCGTCGCGGGCGGAGCGCTCGGCTTCACCGCCGACCGCATGATCGACACGAAACATGGGCGCGAGATGCGGGGACCGCATCCCTTGAGACAAAGAATGGCGGAGGAGCTCAAGCTCACGCCGGCGCAGCAGGCTTCTGTTGATTCGTTGATAGAGCAAAAGCACCGGCAGATAGTTGCCCTCTACAAGCCGGTAAAGCCGCAGCTCGATTCGATCGCGGTTCTGGCGCGGGTAGTGAGCGACAGCACTCATGCGCAGATCAAAAGGCTCCTCAATCCGGACCAGCAAGTGAAGCTCGACAGGCTGCGCGCAGCGGCCCGCAAGGAGCTCGCGGACCGTCGGGGTGGAGACACAGCGGGACGCCCTCCGGGGCCGCCGCCGGGAGCCCCGCCCTACTAGCAACGAGGGTCGAAAACGAGAAAAAGCGTCGGTGCAGACAATCTGCACCGGCGCTTTTCTTATCCTTCGGAAGGGTCAGGCGTTATTATCCGGGTCGGCCTTTCTTTCGCCCTTCCCGAAGTTCTTCTGGACCTTGCCCTTAAGCTCTTCAGCGCGCCCCTTGATGTGCTCGCTTGAGTTGTCGGTGGCATCGCCCAGATTGCCGCGAATCTTCCCTTTCATTTCCTTCGCGGTTCCTTTGACTTGGTTCTCGAGACCTCTTTCGTTTAGATCCTTCATTCATGCCTCCTCGATAGAATCAGGTGCTTTCTTTGGCCTATCATAAAGCAAGCGACATGCCCCCGGTTAACGTCTGTTTTTTACACACAAATTATCGGCGTCAAGGGCTGTGCCCGCCATGACATCTGTCCCTCGCGCACGAGGTATCGGCCTTGCAAAGGTTCGCGCCCCTGCGGAAATTCCGAGGTCAAAGCCGCCAGCAGTCGGGTGGCCTGAACCTCAATAGGTCGCGCAAATCAGCACTAACCTCGAAGCTCGTCCGAGCGGCCGCCGTCTCGCAAAACTCACTATTCTCGCGTTGGGGGTCGTCTATGGGGACATCGGCACCAGTCCCCTCTATGCCCTGCGTGAATGCTTCAAGCTGGAGCATGGCCTCACTCCAGTCCCTTCCAACGTTTATGGCGTTCTCTCGCTGATCGTCTGGTCGCTGATAATCATCGTCAGCATCAAGTACATCATTTTCATCATGCGGGCGGACAACAATGGCGAGGGCGGAATTCTCGCTCTGCTGGCGCTCATTCTTCAAAAGATGCGGCGTGATTCTGACTCTTTTCGGCGCAAGACCATCATCGCGCTGGGATTGATCGGTGCGGCACTGCTCTACGGCGATGGCGTGATAACTCCCGCGATCTCCGTACTGAGCGCCGTGGAGGGCCTGGAAGTGGTAGCTCCACAATCGCAGCACCTCGTGATCCCTCTGACAGTGGGAATACTCTTTGGACTCTTCTTCTTCCAGCAGCACGGTACCGCGAAAGTCGGGCGAATATTCGGTCCCGTGATGGTGCTCTGGTTCGCGGTGATTGGTGGACTCGGCCTGAGGGAGATTATGGAGGCGCCGCAGATCCTGGCCGCGGCGAATCCATGGTACGGCCTGGATTTTTTCTTACAGCATGGTCGCATCGCGTTCGTTCTTCTCGGCGCGGTGGTCCTCGCCGTCACCGGAGCCGAGGCGCTCTACGCGGACATGGGACACTTTGGCAAGCGGCCGATTCGCCTTGCCTGGTTCCTGCTGGTGTTGCCGGCGCTGCTTGCCAACTATTTCGGCCAGGGCGCGTTGATCCTGCGGGACCCGGCGAGCGCGATCAATCCATTCTATCTTCTCGCGCCCAGCGCGCTGCAATACCCACTGATCGCTCTGGCGACGGTTGCCGCGATAATCGCGTCCCAGGCTCTCATTTCCGGCGCGTTCTCGCTCACCCAGCAGTCGGTGCAGCTCGGCTACAGTCCGCGCGTGCAGATAGTCCATACCTCCCATCAGGAAACCGGACAGATCTTCGTTCCCGAAGTGAACCGCGCGCTTGGACTGGGGTGCATTCTCGTGGTGCTCCTGTTCAGATCTTCGAGCTCGCTCGCCGCCGCGTACGGAATCGCGGTCACGGGGACAATGACCATCACGACGATTCTCTTCTACGTCCTCGCGCGGTCGCACTGGCAGTGGAGTGTCTGGCGCGCCGGTCTTCTGACCGCCTTTTTCCTGATCATCGATCTGGCGTTCTTCTCCGCGAACATGCTCAAGATCGTGCAGGGTGGCTGGGTCCCCCTCGCCATCGCGGCGGCGATTTTCATCCTGATGACTACGTGGCAGCGGGGGCGCCTCATCGTGCGCAGTCTGCTGGTGGACGCTTCGATCCCTCTCGACGCGCTGCTCCGGGACCTTGGCGACGAGAATCCCGACAAGCGCTTCAAGCCGCCCCGCGTCCCCGGCACCGCCGTGTTTCTAACATCGGAGTCGAAGGACGCGCCCCTGGTGCTGCTGCATCACCTGAAGCACAACAAGGTGTTGCACGAGAACGTGATTCTGCTTTCCATCGTCTCCGCCCAGGTGCCGGAGATTCCGATCACGGAGCGCGTAGAAGTTACTTGCTTCCCGCACAATTTCGGGCGCATCAAGGCGAAGTACGGATTCATGCAGACGCCTAACGTGCCGGAGATTCTCGCACTGGCGGCAGAGCATGGTATCGTCGCCAAGCCCAGCGAGACCACGTACTACCTCGGTCGCGAGAATCTCATCCCCACCGGAACGAAGCCGCTCGCCCATTGGCGCAAGCGGCTTTACATCTTCATGCAGCGCAACTCGCGCTCGGCGACGGAGTTTTTCGGGATACCGCCAAATAGGGTGGTAGAGTTGGGCGCGCAGATGGAGTTCTAG
>DATHGO010000216.1:0-6670 GCA_035317585.1 Gemmatimonadaceae bacterium
TGATTTGGCCGCGCCCACACGGCGCTCCGCGGCAGCGCGTTGACGCAGTGCCGGAGCTTGATCGGATACTCCTTGGTCAGCCAGTAGCGCGAGCGCGAAAGGAAGATTTCGGGTACCGACACTAGCCCGTCCTTGCCTCGGCGGTGGTCAGAGTGTCGCGGAACACTTGCAGTGCGAGCTCGACCTTTCCGAACGGCGCCGACACCTGCACGCCCTGCACGTGGGGCCTTACGCGCTCGAGCATCTCACGCGCGATCGCGATTCCCTCAGCCACCCCGTGCTCCTTGGACTTGGCGCTCGCGGCACGCATCCGCTCGATGACACTCGCGGGGACGACCACGCCGGGCACTTCGTTGGCGAGAAACTCGGCGTTGCGTAGCGACACGAGCGGCCAGATGCCGGCGACGATGGGTATCCGGGTGTGCTCGATCGTGCCAAGAAACTTCTCGAGCTGCTTCACATCGAAGACCGGTTGCGTAATGGCGTACTCCGCACCCGCTTCGACCTTCCACTCGAAGCGCTTGAGCTCCTGCGAAGGGTCGAGCGCGGCGGGGTTTACGCCGACGCCAATCGTGAACTTCGTCGGCGGGCCAATGGCGTTGCCGCCGGGATCGAGTCCGTGATTCAGTTGGCTCACGAGATTGGTCAGGCCGATCGCGTCAATGTCGAAAACCGCCGTCGCGTTGGGATACGGGCCCATCTTGGGCGGGTCGCCCGTGATGAGCAGCAAATTGCGCAGGCCAACCGCCGCCGCACCCAACAGGTCGGACAGCATGCCAAGGAGATTGCGATCACGGCAGCAGTAGTGAATGACGGTCTCGATTCCGACCTGCTGCTCGATCAGCACGCTCGTGAGCAGCGCACCCATGCGGCTTTGTGCGCGCGGGCCGTCGGGCACGTTCACGGCATCCACCCCGGCATCACGCAGCGCAGCAACATCGCGCAGCATTTTGGTCGCATCCACGCCGCGGGGCGGAACGATCTCCACCGAGGTGACGAACTCACCGCGCGCGATCTTGCCACCCCACTTTGATCTCTCCGCCAGCGGGACGGGTTCCACACCCGGATTCTCGGGAGGAAGATCGGGCTGGGTCTGACGTCGCTCCCTTGCGGGAACGCGCGGCTGCCGTGGTGACAGGGGGCGCACGCCCTCGACCATCGCCGCGATGTGCTCGGGTGTGGTCCCGCAGCAGCCGCCGACAATCTTGGCTCCCGCCTGGACGAGGTGATGCGCGTAAGTCGCCATGTACTCGGGACTCGCCATGTACATGCTGCGTCCGCTCACGTCGCGGGGCATTCCCGCGTTGGGCTGCGCGCTCAGCTTCCGCCTGCTGACCGGTGCCATTTTCTCGACCGCGTCGAGGATGATCTGTGGGCCAACCGAGCAGTTGAGACCGATCACATCCGCGCCGAAGGCGTCCAGCGACTGGACGAGATCTTCGACCGACACGCCGTACGGCGTGTGACAATCGGAGCCGATAGTCATCTGCGCGATCACGGGAATAGTCGAATCCACCTCGTGCGCGGCGAGAATTGCCTGTTCGATCTCGTGCACATCCGCGAACGTCTCGAGGATGAACAAATCACAGCCGCCGTCCTTGAGCGCCTGGAGCTGCTCGCGGAACACTGCTCGTGCTTCGTCGAGGCTGGTGGGCCCGAATGGCTCGAGACGAATTCCGAGCGGGCCAACAGCGCCGGCGACGAGGATGTCGTCCTCCGCGACCTCCCGCGCAAGCTTCGCGGCGGCGCGGTTGATCTCGGCGACCTGTGCCTCGAGCCCGTACTGCGCCAGCTTGATCCGGTTGGCACCGAAGGTATTTGTCTCCAGGACTTCCGCCCCGGCCTTCTTGTACGCCTTGTGAACATCGCGCACGAGATCGGGGGCGCGGATGTTCAGCTCGTCGTAGCACTGATTGATGAACACGCCCTTGTTGTAGAGCATCGTGCCCATCGCACCATCGAAAACGATGACCTGCTGCGGGTCGAGCAGCCGGGCGATCAGAGGGTTCTCAGGCAACGGCGGCCTCAGGTTCGCTCGAAGCGCCTGCCGCAGTGCCGCGCACCGCGTAGTACTTGGCTTCAGGATGATGGATGATCACCGCGGCCGTTGACTGCTCGGGGAGAAGCTGGAACGATTCAGTGAGATCCATCCCGAGCGCTTCCTTGGCGGGAAGGAGCTTGAACACCGTCGCGTGATCATCGAGATCCGGACAGGCGCCGTAACCCCACGAGTATCTCTTTCCGCTGGGCACGCCGAGCTCTTTTTTTATGCGGCGGTGCGCCCACTCGGCAACAGCTTCCGCGGACTCGACAGAAAGGCCGTGGGAATAAAACGCTTCGGTGTACTCGTTCCTTCCCTGGAGCTCGTCGAATCTCTTGGTGGCCTCTTTGCCCACGGTGACAATCTGCAGCGGGAGAACATCGACGTCGCCCGACTCCACGTTTCGAATGTAGTCAGCAAGACAAAGCCGCTCCCGCCCGACCATGCGCGGAAAGTGGAAGCGCGCGATCTCGCGCAGCGAGCCGCCGTCGCTCGAGTAGGCGGCGGGATCGTAGATGATCACGTCGTTGCCCTGCGACTGCGCGGGGAAGTAGCCGTAGACTACCTGCGGGTTGATCCAGCCATTCTTCTTCGCGTCCTTTTTCAAGCGCTCCAGGGCCGGCTCGAATTCGTTCTTGATGGTCGATTTGTACTGATCGCCGGAGCCGCGGGCTCCCCACTGCAGACGAAAGAGCTCGTCGAGATCCAGAAGATCGAAGACTTCGTCGATCGGGACGTCGCGAATGACGCGCGTGCCCCAGAAGGGCGGTGAGGGGAGCGGATTGTTGGCAGCGACATCACTGCGATCGCCTCCGGCGTCGCCAACGGCGATGTCCTTGCCGACGTTCGTACGCAGGAAGACGTCGTTCCGCGCATCGTCGAGGTTCTTGACGACGAACAGCCCGCGCTTCTTTGGATCCTGAAGCACGTCCATCGTCTCCAGTCCCTCGAACGCATCCTTGCAGTAGAACACACCGGAGTCGTAAGCACGCTCGCCTTCGACGAAGAGAGCGCGCCGGCCGAAGCGGCGGTTGATTGCCGCGCCGCCGATCAGCACCGGAATCTGCATTCCGCGCTTATCCAACTCCTGCACGCAAAGTGGCATCTGCTTTGACGTCGAGACGAGCAAGGCGCTCAAGCCGATCGCATCGGCTCCGACCTCGACCGCCTTGTCGAGAATCGTGTTGACCGGGACCTGCTTGCCAAGGTCGAAGACGGTGTAGCCGTTGTTGGAAAGGATGGTGTTGACGAGCGACTTACCGATGTCGTGAACGTCGCCGTACACAGTCGCCAACACGACCTTGCCCTTCGTGTAACCTTCCGCCTTCTCCAGGAAAAGCTCGAGGTGCTTGACGGCTTTCTTCATCACTTCGGCGGACTGGAGCACGAATGGAAGTATGAGCTCGCCGGCTCCGAACTTGTCGCCGACCTCCTTCATCGCCGGCAGCAGCACCTCGTTCAGCACTTTGACCGGATGCTCGCGAACTCCCGCGGCATCGAGCTGCTCCTCGATGCCTTCCTTTTTCCGATGCAGGATCATCCAGTGGATCTTCTGCTCGGCGGTCATGCCGGCGGTCGGATCCTCCTTCTCCACCTGCGCGGCGGTTCCATCTCCGCCAGCGCTGGCGAAATACTCGATGAAGCGCTGGAGCGCATCGGGACGCTTGTTGAAGACGAGATCGTCCGCCAGCTCACGCTCGCCCGCTGAAATCTCGGCGTAGGGCCGAATGTGCGCCGGATTCACGATGGCGGCATCGAGCCCCGCCTGGACGCAGTGGTGGAGGAACACCGAGTTGAGAACGCTGCGCGCGTCGGGTGTGAGCCCGAAGCTGACGTTTGAAACGCCCAGTATGGTCGAGACTCCGGGAAGCTCGCGCTTGATGAGGCGGATTCCTTCGACGGTCTCCTTGCCGGAGTCGATCCACTCCGCATCGCCGGTCGCCAGCGTGAACGTGAGCGCGTCGTAGATGAGATCTTCCGGCGCCAGCCCATATTCTCCGACTACGATGTCGTAGATCTTCTTCGCCACTTCGAGCTTCCGCTCGCGCGTTTTCGCCATGCCGATCTCGTCGATCGTGAGCGCGATCACAGCCGCTCCGTGCTTCTTCACCAGAGGCACGACGGAGTCGATACGCTTGCGGCCGTTCTCCATGTTGATGGAGTTGACGATTCCGCGACCGGGAATGTGCTCGAGTGCTGCCTCGATGACGTTCGCTTCGGTCGAGTCGATCACCAGCGGCGTCTCCACGCTCATCGACAGCAGCTTCACGACCTTCGACATCTGTTCCGCTTCGTCTCCGCGCTCCGTGAGAGCGACGCAGACGTCGAGCACGTGCGCGCCCGAATCCACCTGCTCGCGCGCGACCTCGAGGATTCCCTCGTAATCGTCGGCGAGAAGCAGTCTCTTCACCTTTCGCGAGCCCTGCGCGTTGACTCGCTCGCCCACCAACAGCGGTGGGGGGTCCTGGTGCAAGGTGATTGCGCGCATGGCGGAGCTCACCCTCGGGACGTGCTGCGCATGATTGACGGGCTTCTTCGCGCGCTCCGCGTCGCGAACGGCTTCGACGATTGCCGAAAGGTGCTCCGGAGTCGTACCGCAACATCCACCGACGATGCGCACACCGAAGTCCTTCACGAACTCGGACAGCGCCGTCGCCATCGGCGCGGGCTCGAGCGGATACACCGCTTCCCCGACGCCGGTGTTGAGCGGTAGCCCCGCGTTCGGAATCACCGACAGCGGCAACGTCGCGTGCTCCGACAGATATCTCACCGGCTCGCGCATGTGCTCGGGGCCCGTCGAGCAATTCAACCCGATCACATCAACCTTGAGCGACTCGAGCGTCGTCATCGCACTCGCGATGTCCGTTCCCAGGAGCATGCGGCCGCTCACATCGAGCGTGACCTGCGTCTGCAACGGCAGCCGCCGTCCAATTTCAGCGAACAGTCTCTCAATACCAGCGACGGCTGCTTTCACCTCGAGAATGTCCTGCGATGTCTCGATCAGAAGCAGATCGACGCCGCCCTCGACCAGGTATTTCGCCTGCTCGTAGAAATTGTCCGCCAGTTCGGCGTAGGAGATTTGTGACAGCACCGGATCGGAGCTGGACGGCAGCATCCCCGTTGGCCCCATCGAAGCAGCCACGAAGCGCGGTTGATCAGGAGTCGAGTACTTATCCGCCGCCGCCCGCGCCAGCCGCGCGGCAGCGACATTGATCTCGCGAACCTTGTCGCCCAGTCCCCATTCCTTCAGCCGGCGGGGCGTCGACTGGAACGTGCACGTCTCCACCACATCGCATCCCACCGCCAGGAACGACTCGTGAATCGCCTGGATCACATCGGGACGCGTGAGAACGAGGTTGTCGTTGCACCCTTCCAGGGCCTTGCCGCCGAAATCTTCGGCCGAAAGGTTGTATCTCTGGATGTTCGTCCCCATCGCGCCGTCGTATATCAACACTCGACGCTTCAAGGCTTCCAGATAGGGCGATTCGATGGGTCGTTCGGTCATTTTCACGTTGCGGAATCAGATCGTCAGAGACGAATGACAACTTCGCCTCGCAGGAGTCAGCCCCCGTAAAACGGGGGATAACAAAAAGGCCCGCGCATAGGCGCCGGGCGAGCGCTTTAGCGGTTTGTTTAACGTGGCCGCAAGTTGCATTAAATCGCCACGGGTTCAGTTGTGCCCTTCACTATAGTAGTGGAGAAGTCAAGGTTCGGCAAGACTGCTGAGGACTGCGGACTAACCGCTACTGCGAATTGCGGACTAAAGCCTGAGGACTGCGGGCCAACTGCTATTGCGGATCGCAGACTAACTGCGGATTGGGGGACTAACTGCGAACTGCGGACTGGCTGCTCAACGCCGTGACGGCCTGATTAGCCTTCCGCGTTCACGGGGGATTGTTGCGAGCAGGAGGCGGCGGATCTCTTCGAGTTTGTCGAGTCGGTCGCGAACGATGTCGGTACCAAGCACCGGCTGCGCTGCCTGGTACCAAACCATGCTTTCGCGGGTTGATCCGAGCGCGTACTCGAAAATCCGCGCGCGGTCCCGACCGGAACTGTGCGAATAGCCTTCCCCCAGATTCGCTGCGATAGAGCCGACTGCCGCATACAGTTGGCCAGATATCTTCTCGGTCGCCCCGTGATGCCTCAGTTTCTCCGCATCGTTCCACACTTCCTCTACTAACTCGGATGCAACACGGTAAGCGCGCATTCGCAACAGTGGATCCCGACTACTGGTTGAGAGCGAGCCTGCCGCCGATTCAGACATGCGCCAGAGATGGTTCCAATGAGAGAAGGCTGCGAAACCATGATCCGCGGCGAGTAAGCAATTCGCTGCGGCGGCAACAGTTGGCAGTTGGTCCGCAGTCCGCAGTTAGTCTCCCAATCCGCAGTTAGTCTGCGATCCGCAATAGCAGTTGGCCCGCAGTCCTCAGCCGTTAGTCCGCAGTCCTCAGCTATTGCAAAACGAGCTTTGCCAACCGTCGGACACTTACGTCTCCATGTGGCGCCAGCGGCCGCCAAAATTTGTAAAGAAACTTGTTCCAGCCGTGTAGCCCGCGATCGGCGCGCCGGGCCACAGGAATCAACCGCCGAGCAGGAACCGCCAGCAGCCGACGGCGATTGCGGAAACGC
>DATHGO010000217.1:0-2079 GCA_035317585.1 Gemmatimonadaceae bacterium
TGCGCTGCCGGAGAGGAGATCTTCGTTGATTTTCTTCTCGAGGGCATGCCGGTTCTGCATGTAAAAAATCCCCAGCATTGTTCCGGAGGGGAGAAGCGCCGCCGCGACGGCGAATGCCAGAATTCTGCTGCGGATGCTCTCGAGCCGTGGGAAGGGGAGATATTTGGCACGCGCCCGTGGCGTGGATTTGACCACGTTCGGGGCGGCTCTCAGGGGCGTGACTGCAGTCGGTGCATTGGAGGGCATCGTGTATAGACGATTCAATGTCAGGCTGAGCTACCGGGATTTTACCAGTGATATTTTGTACCATCTGTAGTCAATTCGGCTTCGACTGGCGTCGCGATTGTGGCGCTATAATGCGGACGGCATGGGCCAAGGCCCATCAGAGCTTCAACTCATTGCAGCTTAGACACTTAGACACAAAGTTCGAACACGCACTGCTGCGGAGCCGAGTGACCTCGGCTCAGCGTCTCTCGTCGGTAGGAGATGAAACTCAAACATGTTTTTGCAACGAATCTGCGTGCGCGCGTAGACCGCTTGGTAGCTCGCCTCTTGCCTCTTTCACTCCTTTGTGCAACAGCGGTTGCCGGCGCGCAGGCGACCGCGCCGAGTCAATCGGAGCTTGCCGATATCACTGCTCGTGGTCGCGCCCTCGCCGAGTACGACTTCGCCAGCTGGCATGGAACCGACGCGGTCTTCTCTCTTAAACCTTCAGCGGGAAGCATCACCAGGTACATCGCTCGGCCGACGGAAAAAGGCTGGCGAGTCGCGTTCGGTAGATTGACTGCCGCGCGCGACACTTTCCTCGTCGCGTACGAGGCGATCAGGACATCGCAGGGGGGTCAGTTCGATGGATTCACACCCGTTGCACATGCGACGCCTATCGCGGACACGGGCTACTACGCCCGTGCTGCCCGTGCGCTCGATATCGCGACAAAGGATTTTGGCCCAGTTCAGCGCTCCTATAACACCGCGGCGCTGCCGCGTTCCGATGGAAAGTGGTGGGTCTATCTACTACCCGCTCAAACCGTCTCGGGGGTTTTTCCGCTGGGCGCGGACGCGCGATACCTCGTGTCGGCGGATGGTCGGACGATTCTCGAGCGCCGGCGGTTGCACAACTCGGTGATTGAATTCCGCGCTCCTGCGCCGCCTCAGGCCGGCGCGAAAATGGAAGCTGGCACCCACACCGCGGTCGTTGCCGATATTCCGGAGGACACCGATGTCCTGCACGTGCTCGTGCGGACGCCGCGAATTCCCGAATACGTGATGACCGATCACTACGTATATCGCATCGATCCGGACGGGAGGATCAACTTTCTGGGAACCCACTAGAAGCCGTGCTCGAACTTGGGATAATGGGTCGACTCACCATCGACGCCGGCCAAGTTGCCCGACTGAGCAACGGCAACTAAGATATCCCGGTTCCAGAGGGTTAAGCTTGCCACGCCTCCGGGTCCCCGATGCGCAATCGTGCTACGAGGCTCAACGACATCCTCAGTCCGGTCTCGCTCGCTTGCTTTGCGTGCATCGCGATGTCGATCCCCGCGAGCGCGCAGGGCCTCCGTGACAAGATATCGGACCTCTTCATCTTCGGACCGGGTCAGGAGCCGCTCTTTCTTGCCGGATCAGCCGACCCCAACAATCCCGCATCACTACAGGCCCACGGGCTCCACTTCATTCCGTCCTCGGCCGCAGAGAATGGGTCGATAATCTCTTTCATCACCGACGCCCTCGGCGCCAGTGTCGCCAACATTCCGATCGGATCGACGAGCGGTGGTGTGACGTTCCGTTTCGAGGGCGGCGTGCCGGTGCCTACTTCCACCTCGGCGGGGCCGATCTTCGCCGAGCGCGCACAAACGCTCGGACGGGGACGAATACTGGCAGGGATAAGCCGGACGGCTTTTCGTTTCGCCACTCTGCGCGGCGTGGACATGGACGACATCGGCCTGGTATTCACCCACCAGAACGTCGACTTCGAAGGGTGCGATGCCCAGTTCGGAGGCGACTGCACGCTCTACGGCATACCGGTCCTCGAGAACGACGCGATTGATTTTCATCTGTCGATGGATCTCAACGTCA
>DATHGO010000218.1:0-5030 GCA_035317585.1 Gemmatimonadaceae bacterium
GATGGAAGGCCAGAAGGCGATAATGGGTCTCGATGTTTGGGAGCACGCGTACTATCTCAAGTACCAGAATCGCAGGCCGGATTACATCAACGCGTGGTGGAATGTTGTTAACTGGAAGGAAGTTGAGAAACGATTTGCCGCAGCGTGAGCCTTGATACCTGCAACCGAACAGGCGAGAGGTCCCAGTAGGTAAGTGGCCAGTCGTTTAGTTCACTACGCCCGGACTTCCCTCAATGGCAAAAAGGACACAAGCAACTGCCTGTGCCCTGTAGCCGCCGAGATAAGTCGGGGCGTAGTGAACTAACAACCTTGCAACTCTGCCACTGAGACCTCTCGCCTGTTCAGTTGCAGTCTTTATCTAGCCGCCTCGCCCTCGAGATAAGTGTACCCCTCGAGCCCCGCTACGTAGTCAGCTATGAACATGTTCGCCTCCTGCCGCTCGATGCCGGTCGCGTTCGCCACCTTGCGCCGGAAAGTCGCCAGCAGATCGGACGCGCGGAACTGCACGTAATCGAGCACCTCGGTCACGGTGTCGCCGTGCACGAGGTCCGTAACCTCGTAGCCCTTCGACTCCGACAGCCGGATGTGCACCGCGTTCGTGTCGCCGAACAAATTGTGGAGATCGCCTAGAATCTCCTGATAGGCGCCCGTCAGGAAAATGCCGATGATGTACGGATCGCCGTCGTTGAAGGGGTGCAGCTCCAGACTCTTGTGGGGGGTTCGATCACCGATGAAGGTTTCGATCTTCCCGTCCGAATCGCACGTCACGTCCTGAATCGTCCCGCGTCGCGTCGGCTCCTCGTTCAGCCGGTGGATCGGCATGATCGGAAAGATCTGGTCGATCGCCCAGCTATCCGGCAGCGACTGAAAGAGCGAGAAATTGCAGAAGTAGCGATCGACCATCGTCGCTTCGACATCGTCGATGATGTCCGAATACTCGTCCCGATCGTGCCGTGCGATCCGGGCGACCGCCGCGATCGTGGACAGATAGATCTGCTCGGTGATGGCGCGATCGCGCAGCGTCAGCACGCCGCTGTTGAACAGCTCCTGAGCGCGCTCCTTGTCGAACGTCGCGTCGTGGAAAACCTCCCGCACACGCTTCTTCGATACACGCTTGGAAACCGACGCATAGTCCGCGGCCATCTCGTGCAGGAGACCATGGTGATCCTCGTTGAGCTCGGGCACCGCGTTGTCCGCCTGCGACTCGACGTCGATCACTCTGAGCAGGAGCAGGGCATGGTGCGCCGTCAGCGCGCGTCCCGATTCACTGATGATGTGCGGCATCGGCAGCTCGTGCTGGCGGCACGCTTCGGAGATCGTGTAGATGACATCGTCCGCGTATTCCTGCAGCGTGTAGTTCACGCTCGCCTGCGAAGTCGAGCTCGAACCATCGTAGTCGACGCCCAGTCCGCCCCCGACATCGACGTGGGTGATGTCGACGCCCAGACCGCGCATCTCAGCGTAGTAGCGGGTAATCTCCTGGAGACCGGCTTTGATGTACCGGATGTCCGTGATCTGCGAGCCGAGGTGAAAGTGAATGAGCTTCAGGATGTCGAGTCGGCCGAGGCTGTTGAGCTTGTCCACGAGCCTGACGAGCTGCGCGGTGCTGAGTCCGAACTTCGACTTCTCGCCGCCGCTCTTCGCCCACCTGCCCGAGCCCTCCGAGTACAACTTGATACGCACACCCGCGGTCGGGTTCACGCCAAGCTCGTCGGCCACCTTGAGCAGCACGTCTACCTCGCTCAGCTGCTCGAGCACGATGAAGACCTGGTGTCCGAGCTTCTGTCCCATGAGGGCCAGCCGCATGAACTCCTCGTCTTTGTACCCGTTGCACACGATGAGATGGTCCGTGTGCTCGGCCAGACCGAGCACAGCCTGGAGCTCCGGCTTGCTGCCGCACTCCAACCCCACCCCCGCACTCTTTCCAAATTCGACGATCTCTTCGACCACGTGCCGCTGCTGGTTCACTTTGATCGGATAGACCGTCGTGTACCCGCCATCGTACCCGTATTCCTCGCGCGCGCGTAAGAATTTCTCATTCAGGGACTCGATCCTCGATCGCAGGATGTCGGAGAAGCGAAGCAGCAGCGGCAGACCGACTCCCTGCTCCTCGAGATCATTCGCCAGATCGAAGAGGTCGAGCTCGCGGTCTTCCTTCGCCCGGTCGGGGCGGACGACGACGTGACCGGCTTCGTTGATGTCGAAGAAGCCGATTCCCCAACCCTCGATGTTGTAGAGGGCGCGCGCGGAGGCGATCGTCCACGGCTCGGCGGGCGGCGGTGGCGGCGAAGGCGCTGCGGTTTTCGACGGTGTGGAAATGCGGGTGCTCGTCATCTCAACATTTTATGGTATGTCGCGCTCCAGTGGTACCGGCTGAGTGTCACGGATAAAGAGTCTCGATCAGCCAGCCATCGCCATCTCTTGTGTAGAGATGTCTCTCATGCAGACGATTGGGCTTCCCCTTCCAGAACTCGATCCTCTCCGGCCAGACGCGGAATCCCGACCAGTACTCGGGCCGCGGAACAGCCTTGCCCTCGAATTCCTTCTCATACTTTGCAACACGTTCGTCGAGAGCCGTCGGCGTCTCCAAAGGTTCGCTCTGCCGCGACGCCCATGCTCCGATCTGGCTGCGACGTTCACGCGTGGCGAAATAGGCATCCGCCTCCTCGTCCGAAACTTTCGTAACTCTCCCTTCGATTCGAACCTGGATGGAGAGCGGCGCCCAATAGAAACAGAGCGCAGCTCTGGGGTGCGCGATAAGCTGTCGCCCTTTTTTCCCGTCGTAGCTCGTGTAGAAAACAAATCCGCGCTCGTCCAACGCTTTGAGCAGGACGATTCTTACCGAAGGCTGATCGCGACTCCCGATCGTGCCCAGGGACATTGCGTTCGGTTCGGGGATGACTGAGCGGTCGAGCTTCTCGGCGAGCGCGAAGACGCTGCGAAACCGCTCGATCGGATCCGGTGGGATCAACTAATACCTCGTCATCGTGGGATCGACGTCGTCGATCCAGCGCAGAATCCCGCCCGCCAGATTGCGGACTTCGAAGACTCCGGCATCAGCGAGTTGCCGCGCCGCATACATACTCCGCACGCCGACCTTGCAGTAGAGAATCGTCTCCCGTCTCTTGTCCAGCCGCGGAATCTCCGCAGCAATCCGATCGAGGGGGACGAGACGCGCGCCCGGGATATGGCCGATCTCCCACTCGTACGGCTCCCGCACGTCGATGATCTCGAGATTTTCTCCGCCCTCGAGACGCTCCGCCAGCTGCGACGGCTGGATTTCCCGGACGGAGCTTCCGGCCGGTTCGCCGGTCGCAACTCCACCGCAGAACGCGTCGTAGTCGATCAACTCCGTGATCGTTCGAGTACCGCACGCCGGACACTCCGGATCGCGCCGAATCTCGATCGTCCGGAATGCCATCGTCATCGCGTCGATCGTAAGCAGCTTGCCGACCAGCGTATCGCCCAATCCAAGCAGCTGCTTGATCGCTTCGGTAGCCTGGATCGTTCCAACGAGTCCGGGCACTACTCCGAGTACCCCAGCCTCCGCGCAGCTCGGAACCAGGTGGGGCGGCGGCGGCTCCCGAAAGAGGCATCGGTAACATGGGCCGTCCGGTGCGCCGAACACGGAGGCCTGCCCCTCGAAGCGGTACACGCTGCCGTACACGTTCGGAATCCCGAGGAGAACCGCCGTATCGTTGATGAGATAGCGTGTGGCAAAGTTGTCGGTACCGTCGACGATCAGATCGTAGCCGCGCGCGATTTCGAGAGCGTTCCCGGACGCGAACCGTGTCTCGTAGACCTCTATCTGGACATTCGGATTGATGTCGCGGAGCCGGTCGCGCGCGGAATCTGTTTTCGAGCTTCCCACAGCCGCGGACCCGTGCAGGATCTGGCGGTGAAGGTTCGAGAGATCGACGGCATCGAAATCAACGAGGCCGATAGTGCCGACGCCCGCCGCTGCCAGGTAGAGCGCCACGGGTGAGCCCAGTCCGCCGGTGCCGACCAGAAGCACTCGCGATTCCTTGAGTGTGCGCTGCCCGTCCTCTCCCACCTGGGGAAGGATGATTTGGCGGTTGTAGCGCACGAGCTCCTCGCGAGTCAGCTCCGTCGTGTCACGGCTCCGTTCGGTATTCACGTTGGTGGTATATTGCGCGGTGAGTCAACGAGTTCGTCACTAGGACGCTAACTACTGTCCGTCCATCCAGCAACGCTCCGCCGCCGGCTTCGAACGGTCCATGCTTTTCAGACGATTTTACGACGACAACCTGGCGCAGGCGAGTTACATGATCGCGTGCGAGAAGACGCGCGAAGCCATCGTCGTCGACCCCAACTCTGACGTGGCGCAATACACTCGCGCGGCGGGAGCCGATCGCGTGCGAATCGCTCACGTGACCGAGACCCACATTCACGCCGATTTCGTTTCCGGGGCGCACGCGCTGGCCAAAGCTGCCGGCGCCACCCTCCATCTCTCGGGGGAAGGTGGCAGGGAGTGGGGTTATACGGACACTGCACTCAAAGGCGTCAATGAGTTGCAGGATGGCTCGCAGATCGATGTCGGCGAAATTCGCGTGCGCGCGGCTCACATGCCGGGCCACACGCCCGAGCACCTGACCTTTTTTGTGTCCGATCTGGCGCGCGGACAGGAACCTGTTGGCGTCCTCACGGGCGATTTCGTCTTTGTCGGAGACGTCGGCCGGCCTGACCTCCTCGAACGCGCGGCCGGCGCGAAGGACAACATGAAAGGTTCAGCGCGAGCTTTGTTTCGCTCCCTCGGGAAATTCAGGAAGGAACCCGACCATTTGCAGATCTGGCCCGGCCACGGGGCGGGATCCGCGTGTGGCAAATCGCTGGGCTCGATGCCCCAATCGACGCTCGGATACGAGATGCTGTTCAACTGGGCGTTTGCCGAGATGAGCGAGGAAGAGTTCGTAGCAAGAGTTCTCGAGAATCAGCCGGTGCCTCCCCGCTACTTCGCAGTGATGAAGCGCCTGAACCGGCTCGGTGTCGAGCAACCGACAAACGCGGAG
>DATHGO010000219.1:0-2476 GCA_035317585.1 Gemmatimonadaceae bacterium
GGATGGAGTGGAAAGCATGACCGACCGCGTTGCGGTTGTCGGAGCCGGACAGATGGGGAACGGAATCGCGCACGTGTTCGCGCAATCCGGATTTCCTGTCACGATGATCGATGTCTCGCAGGACGCGCTCGACAAGGGCAGATCGACGATCGCAAAGAACATCGAGCGGCAAGTCAAGAAGGGAACGATTCCCGCCGACGATCAGGTACAGATCATGTCGCGAATCGATCTCAACACCGATCTCGAGGCAGCCGGCGAAGCATCGCTCGTCGTCGAGGCAGCGAGCGAAGACAGCGGTCTCAAGTACCGCATCTTCACGGATCTGGATCGCATTGCGAAACCGGGCGCCGTACTGGCCACAAACACCAGCTCGATCTCGATCACCGAGATAGCGCGCCGCACGTCGCGCCCCGACAAAGTCGTCGGCATGCATTTCATGAATCCCGTGCCGGTGATGAAGCTGGTCGAGATCATCCGCGGCCTCGCCACGTCCGACGAGACGACCAAATACGTCGTCGATCTCAGCAAGCAACTCGGCAAGACGCCAGTCGAAGTCAACGACTTTCCCGGCTTCGTCTCCAATCGCGTGCTGATGCCGATGATCAACGAAGCCGTGTACTGCCTGATGGAAGGCGTCGGCGCGCCGGAGGCCATCGACCAGGTCATGACGCTCGGCATGAATCACCCGATGGGGCCGCTCGCGCTCGCGGATCTCATCGGACTCGACACGTGCGTTGCGATTCTCGAGGTGCTGCGCGACGGGCTCGGCAATCCGAAGTACGCTCCGTGTCCGCTGCTCAAGAAGTACGTGGCGGCAGGCTGGCTGGGCCGCAAGAGTGGCCGCGGCTTCTATACCTATAGTAAGTAAGACGAACTGTGTCCTGGGCCCTTCACCCGCTCACCGAAGAACAAACCGAGGTTCAGAAGCTCGCGCGCGAGTTCGCCCACGCGGAGATCACACCGCACGCGGCAGAGTGGGATCAGAAGGCTTACTTCGAGCCGAGTCTGGTGAAGAAATTGGGAGAACTGGGCTTCCTCGGCATGATGCTGCCGGAGCAGTACGACGGACTCGGCGCCGACACGGGAACGTATCTCATAGCTCTCGAGGAGATCGCGGCCGCCGACGCATCGGTCGCCGTGCTCATGAGCGTTCACAACTCGCTGCCGACTCAGATGATCCTTCGCTACGGCAGCGACGCTCAGAAGGATCGATTCCTGAGACCAATGGCGCGCGGTGAGATACTGGGCGCCTTTGCGCTTTCAGAGCCCGAAGCGGGCTCGGATGCATCCGCGCTCACCGCGCAGGCGGTGAAGGACGGCAAGTCCTGGATCATCAACGGGACCAAGTCGTGGGTCACGAACGGCAATACCGCCGGAGCGATCATCGCGATGGCGCGCACGGATACTAGCGGCGCGCGACGCGGAGGGCGGGGAATCGGCGCCTTCATAATCACACCCGACCTGCCGGGCTTCAACGTCGGCAAGAAGGAGGACAAGCTCGGCCTCCGCGCTTCGCCGACGGTCTCGCTCAACTTCGACAACATGCGCGTGCCGGCAGAGAATCTCCTCGGCGACGAGACGCAAGGCTTCATCTACGCGATGCAGTCTCTCGACAACGGGCGACTCGGCATCGCGGCGCAAGCGATAGGCATCGCACGCGCGGCGCTCGAGCACTCTGTCGCGTACGCAGGCGAGCGCAAGCAGTTCGGAAAGGCGATCAAGGAATTCGAGGCGATCCAGTTCAAGCTCGCCGACATGGCGATGCGGGTGGCCGGCTCACGTGCGCTGCTCCACGCGGCCGCGGCGGCGAAGGATCGCGGGCAGAATGTCCGCCAATTCAGCTCGATGGCGAAGCTGATGGCGAGCGAGACGGCGATGTGGGTGACGACGCAGGCGGTGCAGATCTTCGGCGGATACGGCTACGTCAAGGACTATCCCGTGGAGCGACTTATGCGCGATGCCAAAGTCACCGAGATTTATGAGGGCACCTCCGAGATCCAGAGGATCGTGATCGCGCGGGCTCTGTACGGGCAATCATGAAGTTTCACCCCGGACCCAATAAATGAAACTGTTCGACACGCTGGCGGAGATGGGACACGAGGAGGTCGTGATGTGCAGCGATCCCTCGATTGGATATAGAGGCATTCTTGCCGTCCACAGCACGAAACTCGGCCCCGCGCTGGGCGGGACGCGCTTCTGGCAGTACGAGACGGACGAGGAGGCGATTATCGATGCGCTCCGACTTTCGCGCGGCATGACCTACAAGAATGCCGTGGCCGGACTTCACTTAGGCGGCGGCAAGTCGATCATCATCGGCGACAACAAAACCAAAGACCGTGAGAGGATCTTCCGCGCTCACGGTCGTTTTGTTGAAACCCTCGGGGGCCGCTACATCACCGCCGAGGATGTCGGCACCAGCACGCAAGACATGGCCTTCGTTCACATGGAGACGGGACACGTGGCCGGACTCGCCGGG
>DATHGO010000220.1:0-10733 GCA_035317585.1 Gemmatimonadaceae bacterium
GTCATCCCACTCGGTCGTGCCATCGGGAACGCGGAATCGAACTACGTACGGCTCTCCCGCCGCGACTCTGCGTTCCACCTCTTCGCTCGACAGTCGGTCGCAGCGGCGGTCGTACTTGAACGCTTCCTTGCTGGCCGCGGCAGCGCGCCGGCGCTCCTCGAGCTCGGCCGGCGTGCAGAAGCAACGATAAGCGCTCCCGTTCTCGAGGAGCCGTTTCGCGTCGGCCTGGTGGCGCGGGAGATTGGCACCCTGGTACACGACACCATCGTCCCAGTTGAGGCCCAGCCACTCCAACCCATCGAAGATCGCGCGCGTGCTCTCGTCGGTGCTTCGCGCCTTGTCGGTGTCCTCGATGCGGAGCAGGAACTCTCCGCCAAACTTGCGCGCGTAGAGCCAGTTGAAGAGCGCCGTGCGGGCTCCACCGACGTGGAGGTATCCGGTCGGCGAAGGCGCGAAGCGAAGTCGAGGTTTCGTGCTGTTGGTCATCAACGATTCGAGAATGAAAAGCGGGTCCACACTCGATGCGCGGACCCGCCGAGCGGAGAGAGAGGGATTCGAACCCTCGATACGCGTTTCCACGTATGCCGGTTTAGCAAACCGGTGCCTTAAGCCTCTCGGCCATCTCTCCTGGAGAATTTCGGAAGTTATTGGCGCAGTGATTGTTCGACAACCCTTCGCTTATCGAGTGCTGGCGAATTTACCTGCGCGCGTGCATTAATTTGGAGAACGCATTGATGGAGGCTGAGATGCTGCACCGATATACTCGCAATCTGACTAAACTGCTTCCCGCGCTCGGGCTGATCGTCGCCGCCGCGTCGCCGCTCGCCGTTGTCGAGTACCAACTCCCGCGTGAGCGTGCGTTCCCGCACGATCCGGCGGTTGGCAGTGACGGAATCGTCTGGTATACCGACCAGCAGAACAGCTTTATCGGCCGGTTGGATCCGGCTACTGGAAAGGTCACGGATTATGCGACGCCCACGCCGGCCTCGGGACCGCACGGAATCGTCGTAGCTGCGGACGGAGGCGTCTGGTACACCGCGCAGCGGATCGGCAAGCTTGGGCGCCTCGATCCCAAGACCGGACACATCGAGGAGTATGCGCTGCCCGCCGCTGCGCGCGATCCGCACACTCCATTGATTCGGAAGGGAGTCGTCTGGTTCACGGTACAACAGAGCAACGTGTACGGCCGGTTCGACCCGCGGACGCACGACGCGAAAGTCTGGACCGTGCCCACCAACCGGGCTCTCCCGTATGGGATGGTCAATGCTCCCGACGGCTCGATCTGGGTCGCGTTGTTCGGTACCAACAAGCTCGGACGGATCGACGCTGAGACCGGAGCGCTGCGGGAAATCAACCTTCCCCAAAGTGGCGCGCGTCCGCGACGCCTCGTCGTCGACGAATCGGGGATCGTGTGGTACAGCGATTTTGCGCGCGGCTATCTCGGCTCGTACAATCCCAAAACTGGTGCGTTCAAGGAATGGCTCTCGCCTGGCGGCGCCAGCTCCGCGCCCTATGGGATTGCGATCGCGCCGGACGGACGGATCTTCTACGATGAAGCGCGTTCCGGAACCATTGTCGCGTTCGACCGAAAGTCCGGGCAAGTGGAGACGATAAAAATCCCCACACCGGGTTCGGTCGTTCGAAACATTTCCGTCGACAGCACACGCAGCCGCATCTGGCTCGCGTTGAGCGGCACCAGTCGGATCGGGAAAATCGAGCTCAAGTGACGCGAGAGTGATGTAGCGATTCGCGAACTCGAGGATGACTTAGCGCTATCGGCATGTGCAGCGGGGCTCACGCCTTCGGCTTGAGCTCCCAGAGCACGTTCACGATCACCCAGCGTCCGTGCCATTTGGCCACCTGCAGATAGTCGATCCAGCTGGAAGCGTTGATGCGCACTGAAGCGGCATTCCGATAGATGTCGAGGATTCGAACATCGTCGTGGCGATCGGCCTGCGGCGTGGTCTTGCCGTAACCATTCCGCGTTCCTTGCACGAGCGACATCGCGCTCATTTGGTCGAGCCGATAGTTGCCGAGGGTGTCAACTCGCACGATTCGCTTCGCGAGCTCGGGATGCACCGCTCGCTCCATGCGCGTCGCATCGCCGGCGTACCAGCCCTGGATATAGTCGAGCGCGGTCTGCCTGATCGCGGCGGAATCGGATTGGCTCTGGCCAGACGATGCAGCGAGGGGCATCAGTAGGAGCGAAAGGATGGAGAGGGAAAGAGTTCGGATATTCATGGCATTTGCAGTAAAGGTTGAAAGCGAGTGTGCTACTGGACGGGATGAACGAAGGACGCAGCGCGAATTTCCCGGACGAACGAAGGGACCCACCACTATTTGATGCGCTCGAACACCATCCATGAATCTCCAGCCAGCAGCGAGACGCGGCCGAGTGCGTCATCGCGGAAGGCGACGCCTCCGGTTCCATTGATTCGTTTGAAGAAGAAGGGCGAGACCTCGACCATCGGCAAAGGATTACCGGTTATCGAAATCGTACCGTCGGAGTTCGCCTTGACCTCGATGCGAGGATACTCGCGCCGATCTGGGCCGCACGAATGGCAGAACTGATTCAGCTCGTAGGTTCCCGAGAATGTGGTCGCCCGTTCCCGATAACCAGCCATCGGCACCGCGGGCTTCGCCTTCCTCTTGGCGGGGAAATAGTGATCGATCAGCGCGGATTGAACGACGTCCTTCAGGTGAGCAGGCTCGTGCTGGCTCGCGATGAAGAACCCGACGCCGCGGGCGGGAATGAGTGTGAGCTGCGCGCTGAACCCTTCGACGTTTCCTCCGTGCTCGAGCAGCCGCTCACCATTAGCGACCTCTTCGTAGAAGCCGTACGCGAAGCCGGCAAGGGCGGGATGTGAAGTCATGTGCTGGCGGTGCATGTCGAGCGCGGCGTTCTCGCTCATGATGCGCGCGTTTCCGTATCGGCCGTTTTGGAGGTGCGCGATGATAAACCGTCCCATGTCCGCGGCGCTCGCATTGATCGATGATGCGGGCGTTGTGTGATACCATTCCCAGTCGGCGAGCTTGTTGGCGCCCCCTTCATACTCATAGCCCTGGGCGAGATCGGCCTGAAGCGAATCGGGCACGGTGATGTTTGTCCGAGTCATGCCAAGCGGATCCCACACATTTCGCGCGAGATAGCTCTCGAAGCCCATTCTGGAGACTTGCTCGACGAGATAGCCGGCGAGCGTGACACCGTAGGTGGAATAACTGATGGTTTGTCCGGGCGCGCGCAGTCGAACCAGTTTCGTTGCGAGGAAATCGCCTAGGGGGAGGACGCCTGCAGCGGTTTCGGCACGAGTGCCCGGCCGGATCTCATCGAAGCCGGCAGTGTGTGTCAGCAGATGCTGGAATGTGACTGCTTCCGGAAAAGTGGGCTGCACTTTGAAGCGAGTGAGATATCGGTTCACGTCGTCGGTGAGCCGGTAGCGCCCACGATCGGCCAACTGTACAACGGCTGTCGCAGTGAAGACCTTGCTGATGGATCCGATGCGCCAGATTGTCATCGCGGGATCGACGAGTTGTCGTCGCGCGACGTTGGCGAATCCATATCCGCGTTGATAAAGGACCTTTCCGTCCTGCACGAGCAGAAAGACGGCGCCTGGAATGTTCTCCTGCGCCATCTGAGCTGTGATCAGCGTATCGACGAAGCTCGCCAACTCGGCCGAATCAATGCGCCCGGCGACCGGCGCAGGCGAGATCTTGTGCGGGCTCGAAGGCGGCGCCTGGGCACTACTGGTGTGGGCTACGCCGAACACCGCTATCGCTAGGCTAAGCTTCATTGCTTCCGGGAAGGAGGTAAATGGCTTTCCTCGAATTGTGAGATCAGGATGCGCCGCCACGACCAACGCGGCAACCGGAATGTGACGGTGCGGCCCGAAGCGGGGACAATCCGGCGAATTCGTGCGGCGTTGCGGGCGTCTTGCCCCTGATTACGGCCGGATGGTCACGATTTCCTCGCCGATTGCGTTTCCCGACATAGTTTAGGGATCAGGATGAGAGACCACGTGAGCGATAAAGGCATGAGGCTGAGTGAGTCTCAGAAACGGACGGTTGTCCAGGTGCTGCTTGTCTTCGCCGTCTGGACGTTTCTAGCGGCGTTCTCGAGCAGCCAGACCGTGGTCTACCTGTCCCAGCGCGGGCGGCCGATCGTGTGGGGGGACGTGCTGCCTGGACGTTTCGCGGACTGGTACACGTGCGCACTGTTCACACCCCTCTTTTTCTGGTTAGGACGCCGCTATCCGATCGACCGGAAAAGCTGGCGCGTCATGCTCCCGATTACGCTTGTCGTGACGTCGGTGTGCGTAGTCCTCAAGTACTCGTTCCTCGTTCCGATCGAGCACGCGCTCGGGCTCAACCTCGACGCATCGTTCACGAGCGAGCTCTCACGCAACTTCGCAAATGAGTCGATGGCGTTCTGGGCGGTGATTGGAATCGTGCATGCATTCGAGTTCAACCGTCGTTACCGAGAGCGCGAAGTCGCCGCTGCGGATCTGCGCGCCCGGTTGTCGGACGCGCAGCTGGAGGCCCTTCGGTCGCAGATACACCCGCACTTTCTGTTCAATACGCTGCACGGCATATCCACCCTAATGCACCGCGATGTCGACGCAGCCGATACCATGCTCACGAGGCTCAGCGACCTTCTGCGGCTCACAATGCAGCACCGGGGACAGAGTGAGATACCGCTTCGCGATGAACTCGCGTTGGTCGAGCAGTACGTCGAAATCATGCGAGTTCGGTTTGGCGATCGTCTCACGGTGACTCACGCGATTCGCCCTGATGGTCTCAACGCGCTGGTGCCGCAATTCATTCTCCAGCCGCTCCTCGAGAACGCATTCGACCACGGTATTGCCCGCACGTCGGGTCCTGGCACGATCGAGATCGCCGCGCTGATCATCGATAACAAACTGGAGATATCGATCACCGACAACGGGCGCAGCACGAGTGCCGCGGCCCCGCGCCTCAAGAACCACGGGATGGGTCTGGCCAATACGCGCCGGCGGCTGGAGCAGCTGTACGGACCGGCACAATCGATCTCCCTCGAGAAGCTGCCCGAGCAGGGAACCCGGGTCGTGGTCGCAATCCCATTGCACACTTCCAGTGAGATTCCGGCGGTCGCAACGAGCGTAGCTTGAAGACGATAAAGGTGGCCATCGCGGACGACGAGCCGCTCGCTCGTGAGCGCCTGACGTCGTTGCTCGAGGGACGCGAACGCTATACGGTAGTGGCGGAGTGCAACGACGGCGCCGAGGCGCTGGCGGCCCTCACGGATCATGACATCGATCTTCTCTTTCTCGATGTTCAGATGCCGGGCCTCGACGGCTTTCAGTTCCTCGAGTCACTGGGTAACGCGCCGCTTCCGATGATCGTTTTCGTTACCGCGTTCAACGACTACGCACTGCGCGCTTTCGACGTGAGCGCGCTCGACTATCTGCTAAAGCCTTTCGATCGGGACCGATTCGAGAAGACGCTGGCCCGGGTGGAAGAGCGAATCGCCGCGCGCCAACAGGGCGAGATCTCGGTGGAGCTGCGGGAGTTTCTCACCACGCTCTCGACGAGTGTGGCACCCGGTCACGTCTCGCGCTTTCCAGTAAGAGCGAACGGTGAGATCTACTTCGTTCGGGTCGACGATGTCGATTGGATCGACGCGGAAGGGAACTACGTCGCGCTTCACGCTGCCGGACGGCGACATCTCGTGCGAGATACCATCAAATCGCTCGAAGGCAGGCTGGACCCCGTGAAATTCGTCAGAGTTCACCGCTCGGCGATCATCAACGTCGACAGACTGCGAAAGCTTCAGCCGTATTTTCACGGCGAGTACGTCATCACGCTTCAGGACGGGACAACACTGACATCGAGCCGCACGTATAGCGACAGGTTGAGAGCACTCCTCGAACAGGGTTAGGTTTGCAGGGCGTTTTCCTTTCCCTGTAACGTGACGAGGACTTCGATGCTCCGTCGACCGTTTGTGCGGCTATTCCTGTTTCTGATCATCGCGGCTCCCGCTCTCGACGCCGCCGCGCAGGCAGCGGATCCAGCGCCGCCCAGCACTCTGGGTCTTCCGCCCTCGGCCACGCGACCGGGTCGCGATCCGAATCAACCAATCGACGAAGAGTACACGCGGAAAATTCGCGAGTACACGACCGAGCCGTTCTTCCTGTCGTCACTCGTGGATTACCTGCCCGCGTCGCCCACAGTGCCGACTCCGAAGGCGGTGCTGGGCGACATCGCGGGCGCGCGCAACAATCTGCCGTACTCGAAAGAGGTCTACACGTACATGCGCATGCTGGCCAAGGCGAGTCCACGCGTGCGAGTGTATTCGATCGGAACGACTGAAGAGGGACGCGAGATGATCGCCGTCGCTGTCGCATCGGAGTCGCTGTTCGCCAATCTCGACCGGAACAAGGCGAATCTTGCGAAACTCGCCGATCCGCGCTCGATAAACATGGACGATGCGGAAGCGGCGCGAATCGTCGAGCACACTACGCCTGTCTACTACATCACGGGGACGATCCACTCACCGGAGTCCGGAGCGCCGACAGCGCTGATGGAGCTCGCGTATCGCCTGGCGGTGGACGAAAGCCCCTACATCAGAAACATACGGGATCATCTCATCACGCTGATCACGCCCATCGTCGAGGTGGATGGGCGCGACCGGCAGGTCGACCTGTTCCGCTGGAAGATGGCCCATCCGGGAGAGACCGCGCCGCCGCTTCTTTATTGGGGACATTACGTCGCGCACGACAACAACCGCGATGCGATGGCATTGACGCTAAAGCTCTCCCAGAACGTTCTCGACGTGTATCTCGACTGGAAAGCGCAGGTGCTTCACGATCTGCACGAGTCGGTTCCGTATCTCTACGACAATACCGTCGGAGACGGGCCGTACAACGCCTGGCTGGATCCACTGCTCACCAATGAGTGGCAGATGATCGGCTGGAACAACGTGCAGGAGATGACGCGACTCGGGATGCCCGGCGTCTTCACGCACGGGAACTTCGATACGTGGTCGCCGGGCTATCTCATGTTCCTGGCGGCCACTCACAACGGTATCAGCCGCCTCTACGAGACTTTCGGAAATGGAGGGACCGCCGAAACCGTCGAGCGCACGTTGTCGCCGACCGAGACGTCGCGGACGTGGTACAGGCAGAGTCCGCCTCTCCCCAAAGTCAAATGGTCGCTCCGTAACAACAACAATTACGAAGAAACCGGCTTGCTCGTGTCGCTCAGCTATTTCGCGAACAACCGGCAGCAGTTCCTCGAGAACTTCTACGAGAAGAGCAAGCGGTCGATTCTCAAGGCGCGAACCGAAGGTCCGGCCGCGTACATATTGCCGGCAGACGACAGGCGACCGGGTGCGCAGGCGGAGTTGCTCCGGATTCTACAGAAGCAGCACGTAGAGATCTCGCGCGCGACATCGCCGTTCACTGTTCCGGTTCCGGTGCCGAGACCACGAACGCCGCCTAGCGCGCCAGCGCCGTTGGGGGCGCGCCCGGTTGACAGTCTGAGGCGCACCGATAGCTCGCACGTCGCTGACGGTGCGAGACCCGCCGACAGGCCGCCCGTCGCCGACAGTGTGAAACGCACCGACAGCTCGCGGGTCGCGGACAGCCTGAGGTCGCCGACGACTCCATTCGATACTCTGCCGCTCTCGGTGCAGCGCACTGAGCTGCGTCAGTTTCCGGCGGGGAGCTACATCATTCGCATGGACCAGCCCTATTCGCGAATCGCGGATGCGCTACTCGATTACCAGTACTGGAGCCCGAGTGATCCCCAGCGCACTCCGTACGACGATACAGGCTGGACGTTTCCGGAGAATTTTGCCGTACGCTCGGTGCGTGTTACGGATCCAAGGGTACTGGCTGTGCCGATGGAGCCGGTCACCGGTGAGATCAAAGCTCCCGGCGGCCTGATTGGGAAGGGAATGGTCTTCGCCATCAATCACAATGCCGACAACGCTCTCGCCACTCTCCGTTACAGGCTCAAGGACGCCGATTTTCAGATCGCCGAACAGCCGTTCGAAGCCGCGGGGCAGAAGTTCGGCCGCGGATCGTTCATCGTCCGACGGATTTCTTCGAGCGATCTGGACAAGGCCGCGCGAGAGCTGGGACTGAGAGTTTATGCTCTCGACGCTGCGCCGTCGGTCGCTATGCATCCGGCGAGGGCCCCGCGCGTCGCCATCATGCACACGTGGATCAGCACGCAGACGGAGGGATGGTGGAGGCAGGCGTTCGATTTTCTCCACATTCCTTACGCGTACATCAGCACGCAGGACGCGACCCGTGATCCGAACCTCAACGCGAAGTACGATGTGATCATCTTTCCGCCCGGTGGAGGCAGCCCGCAGTCGATCGTGGCGGGACTACCGATGTGGCGAAATCCGATGCCGTGGAAGAAAACCGAGCTCACGCCCAACATGGGGATTGATGAGACGGATGACATTCGCCCGGGCCTCGGTTTGAGGGGAGTCGACAATCTCAGCACATTCGTGAAGAACGGCGGCGTGCTGGTGACGGTCGAGAACACTGCCGACATGGCGGTCACATTCGGTCTCGCCAGCGGAGTGTCGCTCAACACGGCCGCTCGCCTGCATGTGGTTGGGAGCCTGCTGCGCATCAAGGTGATTGATGATGCAAGTCCGCTCGCGTACGGCATCCGCGACAGCCTTGCCGTGTACAGCGATGATGGCTCGAGCTTCAGCGTCACGAACGTGCTGGGTACTCGCGGAGGAAGATTCCCCGACTCGGCGACAGCGCGTCCGACGGGCCGAGGGACAGCAGACGACGTGGACGCGCCGCAGGGGCGGTCGCCGCTCGATCCACGGAACGACGTAGCTCAGCGGAGACCGGTACAGCCATGGCAGGCGGCGCCCGTGACAGACGAACAGCTTCGCAACCCGCTCGCTGTCATTCCGCCGGCGCTCCGGCCGCGGGTGATCCTTCGCTTCGCGGACCAGCGAGAGCTGCTGGCATCGGGCCTTCTCGACGGCACCGATGTCGCACAGCGGCCGGTGGTCGTAGACGTTCCACTGGCCAAGGGACACGTGATTCTCTTCGCCAACAATCCCATGTACCGCGGCGAAACGATCGGAAGCTATTTCCTGGTGTTCAACGCCCTGCTCAACTTCGATCACCTGGATAGCGGAAGAAAGCTCGATCAGCGGTGAGAGCGGCGTCAAGAATACGTACGTTTCCGCGCGATAAATAAATTCAGGAGTGAATCGAGCGCTTTTTGGCACCGGCCCTGCAAACGATAACCGTGATCTCGGACCGTGGCGCTGAATCGGCGCGGGGGGAATCGGCGTGAGTTATCGGACCTTTGTCGACTCTAGTGGAAAGCGGTGGGAGGTCTGGCTGGTAACGCCGGCGGCCGCGGAAAGACGCAAGGCCGACCGACGCACGCCGGGCAAGCGGGCTGTCGATGCACCCGGCTTCACTGACCGGCGGCGCACTCCGGAGCGGCGGAAGAACCCATTTCACCGTACCTCGGAAGTGGCGAGCGAATACAGCAGTGGATGGCTCTGTTTCGAGGGCGACGGTGACAAGCGGCGTCTCGCTCCGGTGCCGGAGGGTTGGTATGAAGCGGGGCCCGATCGGCTTGCCACCTGGCTCCAGGCAGCGAAGCGCGTTGTCAAATGTGCGCCTTGATATAGATTCAGCGGTTCGGCAACTCCGATCTCCTACAACCCCGGCCGCGAACACAAAATGGCCCAAATGCGCCAGGTCCTCCGCGAACGCGACGCGATGATTTGCCGGTCCTGCAGCAACGAGGAGCGCGCCTCCGAAGGCTACCCCTGCGACGACTGCGGGACATTCATCTGCATCATTTGCACGTTCCGGGGCGTAGTCCTCTGCAAGAAGTGCGAAGAGCGACGCGCTGACGCTCGCAACCAGCGGAGCGCCTGAGCATCCGCTCGCGATTAATCGCTCCTCCCCCTCCTCAACCGAAGCGAGAATGAAAAGACTTTCCAGGCTCTACTTTGTCGCGCTCGTCATTTGTCTTCCTTTTGTCGCCGGCGCTCAGGAAAAGCAGCGGTTCGCGAACATGGACGAAGCGATGCAGGCGGGCGGGATCCTCAGCGGCCGACAGGGCCCGCGAAACGTGAACTGGATCGAAGGGGGAATGCGATTCTCCTACACGGATCGCGATGCGCGAACCGGAACGCCGGTTATTCGTGCGTATGATCCGGCCACTGGCAAGGACACGGATCTTTTCACCACGACGGGCCTCACGTTTCCCGGAACAAATCAGCCGTTCAGCTACGATGCGTTCGAATGGGCGCAGGACTCCAAACACCTCGTCTTTCAGTCGAACTTTCAGCCGATCTACCGCCGGTCGGGGATCTCCGACTTCTACATTTACTCGCTCGCCGACCGCAGCATGCAGCTGGCGACCAAGGGCGCGAGAACGGGCGAGCTCTCGCCCAACGGCGCGATGCTCGGCTTCGAGCGCGACGGTGACATGTACGTCACCAATCTCTCGACGCACCAGGAGAAGAGGCTGACGCGCGACGCGTCGGAACACATCTACAACGGCCACTTCGACTGGGTCTACGAGGAGGAGTACGGGCTCGCGCAGGCGTGGAAGTGGTCGCCGGAGAGCAGCTACATCGCGTACTGGCAGCTAAACGATTCGGCGGAGCCAGTGATACAGATCTCCGACTACTCCGGCTTGCATCAGGACTGGGAGAAACTGCGCATTCCACAGGTCGGCGATTCGAATGC
>DATHGO010000221.1:0-2631 GCA_035317585.1 Gemmatimonadaceae bacterium
CGCGGTGTCGGCGATCGACGGTGGCGCGACCGCAATGGCCACCAGTGCAATGATCAGCACACCGCCAGCCTTGCTGATCCCGGACGCCAGCCCGGTGCCGCGTGACCGGAGCCGTGTCGGGAAAATCTCCGTGCTGTACGCCGAGAGCACCGCGACCACCGAGCTGATGCCCCAGATCGGCATGATGAGCAGGGCGTATAGCAGGACTCTGTTTGTCGCAAGGGAATTGCCGGCGACGACAAATCCGAACAACGACAGCGCGGTCAGGGCGGTCACCAGAATGAGAGTCCGCTTGCTGCTCCAGAACCCGTAGAGCCACGCGACCAGAAAATTGAGCGGAAATCCGATGATCGCGGAATTCCGGAGCAGCCGGTTCGCGTCTGCTTCACCGAATCCCAGCTTCTGGAGATTGGACGGGATCCAAAGCTGAAACCCGAACGACACCAGCCCAATTCCCAAACCCAATAGCACAACCACGATTGTTACACGAAGAAATGGCGGGCGGAACAGCTGCCGAATTCCGCTGCCCACCGCGGATTCGGCGGCGATCTCGCTCTCCGGCTCGCGCACGATGACGGCGCCGTACCGCTTCATCACGCTCTCCGCCTCGTCCGTTCGTCCGTGCGCGAGAAGGAAGCGTGGCGACTCTGGAATCCAGCGGCTCAGGACTATCAGCAACAGGCCAGTTGGAAAACCGATTAGCCATAGGATGCGCCAGCTGAGAGAAGGCATCAGGGAGGCGGCGAGCCAGCTCGTGATGATGTACGCACCGGCCACGTCCCCTCCGATCAGCACCAGCAGCCACCCT
This sequence comes from Gemmatimonadaceae bacterium, assembly GCA_035317585.1. Classification (GTDB taxonomy): domain Bacteria; phylum Gemmatimonadota; class Gemmatimonadetes; order Gemmatimonadales; family Gemmatimonadaceae; genus UBA4720. The sequence goes on from DATHGO010000221.1 coordinate 809, forward strand.
CGGTGTCGCGCCGGAATTGTTTCCGCCATGATCGTGAACATGATCGGCAACATCCCGCCCACGCCGAGGCCCATGACGAAGCACATCACCATATTCAGGGCGAAGCTGGGCATCGAACCGCAAATACTCGTCGCGATGAACGTCATCGCGGCCATGAGGATGGACGGACGGCGACCAATACGATCGCCCAGCCAACCCCAGAGAAATGACCCAAGCACGGTGCCGGTAATCCCGGCAAGGGGCAGCAGCGCCGCCGGAATGCTTCCTGTTGGGTGAAGGGGAGATCTCAGCCCGTACTCTCGAGTCATGCCAGGCAACACGAACGCCAACGTCGCCGGCTTCATCACGTCGATAGTTACGGCGGCCGCCATGACGAGCATGAGCGCCACGTGCGAGGACCGTATAGGCACCTCGTCCAGTGCCCGCACGCGGATGTGCACGTCAGACGCGAGCGTATGTAGGTGATCCCGCGGAATTAGGCCCCAAATGGTCGCTGCGAGCCCAGTCACTATCAGGACCATGCCGACGATCATGCCAACGTCCAACGGCATGCCGGCCAGACGGTATCCCGTATCCCGGGCTTCCACGTACATCGGCAGATGAAGGGTTACACCTGCGATCACGGCCACGACGCCAGCCCAGAAGACTCCGGGACGCGCGAATGTAATGCCTCTGTCATTTGGCTCCATCGGCTACAAAGTATCCGGCCGACGACATGTCCGCAAAGACAACTGCCCGCCTCATGGAGTCGGGAAATGCTCGCTTCGAAGTGGTCTTGAGCAACGCGGGTCCACACGCCCATATTCTTTGGCGCCGGTCGACAGTTCCACCCGCTGAGACGAAACCGCGCTCGACGTCACACCAATCGACAGCGAGGACTTGTGCAGAATCCTGAGTACGATGCGATAGTCGTGGGGTCCGGAATCTCCGGAGGATGGGCCGCCAAGGAGCTCACCGAAAAGGGTCTAAAGGTGCTCATGCTCGAGCGCGGCAAGAACATCGAGCACATCAAGGATTACGTCAACGCGACTAAAGGGCCGTGGGAGTATCCACATCGCGGCGGACGCACACGCGCGATGGAAGAGCTCTACCCGGTCCTGAAGCGTGACTACCCGTTGAACGAAACGAATCTCGACTACTGGGCCTCCGACAAGGATTCGCCCTACACTGAGGTAAAGCGCTTCGACTGGTATCGCGGATACCACGTCGGAGGACGCTCGTTGATGTGGGGTCGTCAGAGTTATCGCTGGAGTGATTTCGACTTCGAGGCCAACGCCAAGGACGGAATCGCCATTGATTGGCCTATCCGCTACGCCGAACTCGCACCCTGGTACGACCACGTCGAGAAGCACGCCGGCATCAATGGCACCCACGAGAACATGCCGCAGCTGCCCGACGGACAATTCCTCCCCCCGATGCAGCTCAATTGCGGCGAGCAGGCCGTCGCCACCATTGCGAACAAAAAATTCGGACCGCATCGGCGCATCATTCCAGGGCGCAGCGCCAATCTCACCCAGGCGCACGCCGGCAGAACGCAGTGCCAGTATCGTGATGCCTGCTGGCTTGGCTGTCCCTACGGCGCGTACTTCAGCACCCAGTCGTCGACTCTGCCTCCCGCGATGGCAACGGGACGACTTACGCTCAGACCGTGGGCGATCGTCACCGAAGTTCTATACGACAAGGACAAGAAGCGCGCGACCGGAGTCCGGGTGCTCGACGGGCTCACGAATGAGACGACGGACTACGCGTCGAAAGTCGTCTTCCTCTGCGCCTCCACGATCAATAGCGCCTGGCTTCTGATGCGCTCGGCGACCAACGTGTGG
>DATHGO010000222.1:0-4246 GCA_035317585.1 Gemmatimonadaceae bacterium
GAGGGTGTCCTCGGAGGGGCACCCGCAGCAAGAGCCCGCCGTTTGGGCGCGCCAGCGCGCCCCAACGGCGGGCGTGCGAGGACACTGCCCCGCAGAGGACACCCTCACCGACCACAAACAGAGATGTCAATCGAAGCGCTACCCGGGAGGCCAGGTCATCGGACGCCCGCCGAGGAGATGGAGGTGCAGATGGTCCACGCTCTGACCTCCGTCCTTACCCGTGTTGATCACGGTGCGATAACCGGACTTGGAGACTTTCTCCTGCCTCGCGATCGCCGCGGCCAGCGATAGCATCTGGCCCAATAGATACGAGTCGCCCGTGTCATCGAGCGAGGCGATGTGCTTCTTCGGGACTATGAGAATGTGAACAGGAGCCTGCGGATTGAGATCCCGGAACGCCGCGATCTCTTTGTTGCTCGCGAGCATTTGCGCGGGTATTTCACCGCGCACGATTCGACAGAAGATGCATGAATCAGCCATTCGATTGCCTCGATAGTGCGAGCGATGCGGCGGCGATCGCCACCGCGGCCACACCAGCAGTTTCAAAACGTAGCGTGCTTGGGCCAAGCTTCACAGGTAGGTAGGCGGCACCGATGAATAGATCGCGCTCGGCCGGTTCCATGCCGCCCTCCGGGCCGAGAGCTATCGTGATCGGAGCGCGCATTGGAACTCCGACGATTGGCTCTCCGTCCTTTGCGAGCAGAATGCGCGTCCCGAGCGGACTGGCCGCGACGGCCCGCTCGATCGTCGCCTCAGGAAACATGTCCGGCAGCCACCCGCTACCGCTCTGAATCAACGCCGAGATCATCCGTCCGCGCACTTTCGCCTGAAACGTCGGGCCCTCACCGCGCGGGGACACGCTCTTCGAGCGACGCCAGATCACCGGCCTCCAGCTCGTCACGCCCAGCTCCATCGCTTTCTCCGCCAGCCATAGCGTGCGCTCCTTGTCTGCCACAGGCGCCAGCAGGTGGATCGGAGCCGGGCGTGGGATCTCGCTTGTCTCGCGTACATCGACGAGCACCGATTTTTTCGAGACCTTTACCAGTGTGCCGACCGCGCCTCTGCCCGCCCCGTCACGCAGCGATACGAGTTCGCCGACTGCGACTCTCGCAACCCGAATGTGGTGCGCGGCATCCTCCGACAACGTCACCGTTCCGCCAGTGACCAGCGGCTCCGCGGCGAAGAAGGTCGCTACCGGGGTGCGATCTGTACGCTCCACCAGACGTCCTCCGTGTCCTCGCGTTCGATCGCCCACCCGCCCGCAGACAGCGCCGTCACCATCGTCTCTTTTTCTTCCGTAAGAATCCCGGCGAGAATCGCCTGACCACCTGTCGCGAGCGAAGTCCTCATCAGAGGCAGCATCGCAATTATCACCGACGAGATGATGTTCGCGAGCACGACGCGCACCGGTGCGAGGAGTGGAAGAAGAGTCATTGCATCACCCTCGATCACTTCGACACGCTCGCTCACCGAGTTGACCCGGACGTTCTCTTCCGCGTTTCCTATTGAATCGTGGTCGATCTCTACCGCGGCAACGCGCGCTGCGCCAAGCTTGATCGCGGCGATCGAGAGAACCGCGCTGCCGGCGCCGAGGTCCGCGACTACGTCTCCGCTACGTATGACGCCATGCATCAGGCGCATTGCGCCGCGCGTGGTTGGATGCTCACCGGTGCCGAACGCCATCACCGGGTCGATGATCACTGTCTTGTCCGGATCGAGCCCGCGAGCGAGCCACGGGGGAGCGATTACCAGGTCGCCGACCTGGTGCGACGAGACCGATGCGCGCCATTGCGAGTAGTCGACATCGGGCGCGTCGGCGATCACGATGTCGGCGCGCGGATCGGCGGCGAATACCGCGGCGCGAATTTCATGAATGCGCGCGTCGGCCTGAAAGTGCGTGACGACCGATGCGCCGTCTTCCTGAACTCCCTGCGATCCGGACTCGAAGAGCGCCGCGATCACTCCGTCCCGGTTCGACTCGGGAGTGATTCGCAGCGCGATCCAGCTCACGCGCCCAGTGATTCCCTGATTTTCGACCAGAGTCCCTTGGGTCGTGCGGGAGGTACCTGCTGTACCTCACTGAGGCGGCGAATGAGCGCCTGCTCCTCGTCGGACAAGCTCTCCGGCGTCCAGAGCTGCAGTCTCACGTGAAGGTCGCCAGTGGAGCTCGAGTTAATCCTCGGCAAGCCGCGACCGCGAATGTTGAACACCTGTCCGCTCTGGGTGCCGGCGGGGACCTGCAGAGTCACGCTCCCGCTTACCATCGGTGCATCGACGTTGGCCCCGAGCGCGAGCTGCGCATAGGTAACGAGGACCTCAGTATAGAGATCTTCGCCATCCCGCTCGAAGCGCGGATCTTCCTCAACCTCAAAGACAACGAGGATGTCTCCCCTCGGGCCGCCGCGCGGTCCAACGTTGCCGACGCCACGCATCGTCATGTACTGGCCGGTCGCGACGCCAGCCGGAATGCGCACGAGGACCTGCTTTTCTCCCCGGATCCGGCCCTCGCCTCTGCATTTCTTGCACGGCGACGCGATCACTGTTCCTTCGCCGGCGCAGCTGGGACACGGCGCGACGCTCACGACCTGCCCGAAGAATGAGCGTTGCGCACGACGCACTTCCCCGGTTCCCCGGCACGTGCTGCAGGTGACGGGCGACGACCCCGGCTCGGCGCCTCTTCCGTCGCACCGGTCACACGGTTCGAGCAGACGCACCGTGACCGTCTTGTCGGTGCCGGTCGCCACTTCGACCAGCGTCATCGGCATCTGGAGCTTGATGTCCGTTCCCGTGCGGGGGCCGGATCCGCGTCCTGCGCTTCCGCCGAACAGGTCGCCGAATCCACCGAGCCCGCCGAGGTCGCGCATGAAGATGTTCAGAGCTTCGGAGAGATCGACGTGGTGGAAACCAGCCGCGCCGCCACGCAATCCGGCCTCGCCGTAGCGATCGTAGAGCACGCGCTTGTCGGGATCGCGCAGAACGTCGTACGCCTCGGTGATGGTCTTGAACCTCTCCTCGGCTTCCTTCGAGCCGTTGTTGCGATCGGGATGGTACGTCATCGCCAGCTTGCGATACGCAACCTTTATCTCTGCATCGCTGGCGGCGCGAGCGACGCCAAGCGTGTTGTAATAGTCAGCCATGTGTCCTTGAATTCTCCTTGAGTAAATCCGTCAGCAGCTCGGAAGTGTGCGTCACGAGCGAGATGACCTTGTCGTACGGCATTCGCGTCGGTCCGATCACGCCGATCACTCCGCTCAATGGCCCCGCGTGGTACGACGCCGTCACCACTGTGAAGCTTGCGAGCTTCGGATCGTTGTGCTCGTTACCGATCGTGATCGAGACTCCTCCCGTTTCGCTACGACGACGAAGCAGCTCGCCAAGTTTCTCCCGCGTCTCCGTCAGCGCCACCAGCTTCCGCATGTTGTCGATGCTGGCGAACTCCGGCTGCCCGGCGAGAACTGACGCCTGCCCGAGCAAAACGGTGTCATCATCGGAGTCGAGGGCGTTATCGAAAAGCTGATCGCCCTCTTCGATAAAGACGTTGAGAAGGTCCGACGCATCGCGCGTCGGTCCGACGTCGCGCAGCCTGTCGCCCAATGATGAGCGGATCTGCCGAAGAGTGAGTCCGGCAAGTCTGTCGTTGAGAACGCGGGTGACTTCGGCGATCGCGGCGTCGGCGATCTCTCCCCGGACGTCGACGAAGATCGTTCGCATGGCGCCCGCCGAGAGCGTTAGCGCGATGAGCAAGCGCTCGGACGAGAGACGAATCAGCTCTACGTGCTCGAGCACCGCGTTGTCGAGGCGAGGACCGAGGGCGATTCCAAGCTCCTGGGTGATCACGCCAAGACTCTGGGCGGCGCGCCGGAGAATTGCTTCGACGGCTGAGCCGCCCGTTGTGATCTGGGCCGTAAGGCGCCGGCGTTCGGTTGCGCCTGGTGGCCGGATCGGAATCAACGAGTCGACATAAACGCGATAGGCGACGTCGGTCGGCACACGACCAGCTGATGCGTGAGGATGATACAGGTATCCCTTTTCTTCCAGATCGCTCATCGTGTTGCGGATGGTCGCTGGCGAGACACCCAGCCCGAATTTGTGCGCAAGACTTCTCGAGCCGGCCGGCTGAGCCGTTTCGACATACGTCTGGATTACAGCTTCGAGAACCCGACGTTCGCGCTCGTTGAGACCTGGGGTGGCCATGGACTTAAATATAGCAATGACTAGGGTTTGGACCTACGGTCGCGCTCAATGG
>DATHGO010000223.1:0-6198 GCA_035317585.1 Gemmatimonadaceae bacterium
GTCAGCCCGTTCAGTTGCCGTTATTGTTTCGGCGATGCCGGCGCCGCCGCGGAACCGGATCCCAGCTTGTCGAGCCCGAGCATATAAACCTCCAGCCCCAGATCGGGCAGCGTCCGCTCGTAGCCGGCGACCAATTGATCCTTGTACCGGTCGAGTGAAAAGTCGAAAAAGCGCGTGGGACGCAGATCCACGACCTGCATCTGTGCGTCGAGCATGAGCAGCTTTCCGAAGTGGATCGTTCCTCCCTTGTAGTACATGTAGGCGCCGGCCGAGGTGTCCGGCGGAAGCAGACTCGGCCCGGCGTCGACGGTGCCAAACGTCTGGACCAGCTCGTCTCCTTCGACTCTGATCGCCGTGGCGTGACCCTCCATCGCCGGCGGCGGGAGGATGAGCACCGGATCGAGAAACAGATCGTTTCCCTTTACTGTCACGCCCTTCGCCTTGCTCAGATCCAGAATCTTTTCGAGGGTGAGGTGAAACGCCCGCATGAGATCGTCACCGTTGACGCCGAGTATTCGCGTCTTAACGGGATGGAGCCTGATCAGGCCAGCGGGTGTGACGGACACATCCGCCGTGATCTCGAACGGTATGTCGAGGATCTTGTGCATCACTCCCGACTGGACCACCTGTGATCCCGATGTGTGGATCTTCAGATGCTTCAGCGGCGCGCCCGGATACGCAAAGATGTGATCGTTCATCAGCGCCGTGAGATCCTTGCCATTGAGTCGGATCTCGGCGTAGTCGAGGTGGATCGCGAACGCGTTCTTGTCGTCGAACGTGATCGGCCCGCCGTGCAGGGGACGCATCTGTCCGCGCAGTGCGCGAATGCGGAGTGCAGCCGCGGGGATGATATAGAAGTTGACGTTGCGCATCGACACCTGGGTGACGGTGTCGGCAGAGTCCGAGCTGGCGCGCGAAGGTACCGTCGCGCCCGTACCTGTGTGCGGCAAACGGCCGATGGCCGGGACTGTGGTGGGAGAAAGCTTGTCGGACGAAACCCGCGTGAAGCCAAGGCCGATCGCGGCCGCCGCCGCCAGTCCAACCCGCGTTGCGATACGGAGCATGGGTTGGAATGATGCGGACCGCTACCGGACGGTGGTCCGGATTGCCGCGGGAGTATGCGGAGACGGTGCGGGCGACTGGAATCGTCCGGCGAGTTTGCCCGCCCGAAACTGGCTCGTCATGATACCATAGAGTCTCTAGCTACCAGGAGAGAGCCTCTAACGACCAGATACGTGAGCCTCTACAACCAGTGAGTGGGTAGAGTCTGCAACCAATTGCGAGCGGCGCGTGCTAAGCGGGCGCCCGAGGAACGAGCGTGAAGAAACACTGCAATTTCTGCGGCGAGCCGATGTCCAGCGATGCGAAAGAGTGCGCGCAGTGCGGCTGGGATGTGTCGCTCAACGCACCGCCAAGCACCGATCCCGGCGACAGCAAGGCGCGGCTCGGCGTCGCGGCGGGACTTGTGGTTGCCTACGCTGTGATGTGGACTCTCATTTCAGGGACTCCCGCTCCGGCGAGAGCTGAACCGACCAGAGCGCCCCAGTACGTTGAGGCGCCCCAGGTCGTGCCCGAACGCACTTACGAGCCGGTGAGCAGCCCCGCGACTGCGATCGGCACGCCTCCGCCGGAGGTCGCATCGACAGGCGTGGGATCCACGTCACCCGATGCGCTCATCAGTATCAAGGTCGCTGACACCAAGAAAACGACCATCCCCGCGCGCGACGCGCTTCAGTACGTCTTCGGGCTTCCTGACACTGAACAGAAGTGCAGACTCGTCGGGACCACCAAAGGGATCGGCGGGTTTGGGCGCAACATCGAGGTGTTTCTGCTCAGCGACGCCGATTACGTCTTCTGGAACGCCAACCCGGCGGCGATTGCTCCGTCGCAATGGGAGACTTACCGCGGATCAGAGAACACGCTCGACTACGAGCTCCGCGAAGCCGGTACGTATCACTTCGTGGTGTCGAACCAGATGTCGCCGACTCCACAGACGATGGCGGTGAAAGTACAGGTGAAGTGTGCCAAATAACGGCGTCGACCGTTAATGCGGTGATCAACCACTACACACTCACCAAGAAGACATTCCTGGCGGGCGCGCAGTGCCTCAAGCGCATGTGGTGGGAGATGTACGATCCGTCGGCGCCGGAAACGCGCACAACTCTCGTCTCGAGATTCAGAATGGACGAGGGCGCGAAAGTCGGGGCTCTCGCACGCAGCTATGTCCCGGGCGGACGCCTGATCAGGCGCGGCGGACGCAGCATGCACGTCATCCTGGCTGAGAGCGGGGAAGCTCTCGCCGATCTGTCGGTCCCCGCCATCTACGAATGCGCGGTGATCGCCGAAAACACGCTCGTGTTTCCGGACATTCTGGAGCGCATCGAAGGCGGATTCGTCCTCATCGAGGTGAAATCGAAGACCTCCGTCAGCGAGCAGAAGCACATTCCGGATATCGCGATCCAGGCGTACGTGCTGCGCGCGGCCGGGGTTCCCATCGTGCGCTGCGAGGTCATGCACCTGAGTCGCGACTGCGTGTATCCGGACCTCTCCAACCTCTTCGCCCGCGAAGATGTCACCGAGCTGGTCCAGGCTCGGCTCGAGACGCTGGGTGGGGAGATCAAGAATCAACTCGTCACCGCGCGACTTCCCATTGCTCCCAACATCGAGATCGGCGCGCACTGCAAGCATCCCGAGCCGTGCCCGTTCATTGATCGCTGCTGGCCGGTCGCGCCAACCGATCACATCGGCACGCTCTACAAGGTGACCGAAAAGATGCTGACAGAGTTCGCCGCGTCGGGTTGGGAGAGCATCCGCGATCTGCCGGAAGATGTGAAGCTGAGCACCATCGCGGCGAGGCAGCGGCGCGCGCTACGCCAGGGTCATCGCGTTGTGGAGCGCGAAAGCCTGGTCGAGGCCATGAAGACGCTCGCGTATCCAGTCGCGCACATCGACTTCGAAACCATCCAGCCGGCGATCCCGGTGTGGGACGGCTGCCGGCCTTACGATCAGATTCCGGTGCAACTTAGCTGTCATCTCGTGAATGCCGATCACACCGAAACGCACACGCAGTGGCTGTTCGATGGGCAGGGAGATTCGCGGCCAAGGATGGCCGCGGCGATACTCGACGCGTGCAAGACCGCAGCAACGGTCACCGCGTACTCCGCGCAGTTCGAGCGGAGCTGCATCGAGTTGGTCGCGGCCGCGTGTCCGGAGCAGGCGGCACTTCTGATGGGGATCGCGGACAATCTCGTCGACCTCCAGCCAATCGTGCGCGACAATGTGTACGACGAAAAATTCGGCGGGAGCTTCAGCATCAAGAAAGTGCTTCCGGCGCTGGTCCCCGGCCTTGGCTACGACGATTTGCCGATTGCCGAGGGCGAAACGGCTTCGGTGCAGCTGGCGAGAATAATTCTCGGGGGATCCGCGATCCATCCGGAGGAGAGAGCGGAGCTCAGAGCCTCGCTGCTCGAGTACTGCAAGCGGGACACGGCCGCCATGGTCGCGCTGTCGAACCGGTTGAGCGAACTGGCGAGTTAGAAAGCGGCAGCGTAGTTCTTGATTGCAGTTCGTACGTGTAGCTGTGCAGTTCTTACCCCACCCTCCCGACCCCCGCATATTGCGTTGTCGTTCTACCCTTCCACATGAGACGGATGACCACTCCATCAGCCGTACTGTTAACCAGTCTGCTTGTCTCCGTCAGCAGCGCCTTTCCGCAAGCCCCGTATCACCCGCCCACTGATCCTCGCGCGGCGATGAGGATCGCCGCGAACGACAATCGTCGGCCGGCGGGTACTCTCCACAACGGCAAACTCGAGCTGCGGCTCGCCATCGCCAACTCGCAGTGGTTCCCTGAGGGGGAGAGCGGGTCGAGCATAATGATGCAGGCGTTTGGTGAAGAGGGGCGCGCGCCGGAGATTCCCGGCCCGATGATTCGCGTCCCCGAGGGGACAGAGATTCACATCACGCTCCACAACTCGCTCCCCGATTTCGAAGTTGTCGTGCACGGTTTGCACACCCGGCCGGCGATGACGGACGATGTCGTGAAGATTCCGGCCGGCGCGACGCGCGAGGTGACATTCCAGGCGGGGGCACCCGGCACGTATTTCTACTGGGCGACGAGCACGAAGCAGCCGCTGCAATTTCGGGTAGGCAAGGACTCTCAGCTCTCCGGCGCGATCATCGTCGATCCTAAAACCGGTCCTGAAACGAGTGATCGCACATTGATCATTGGGCTCTACAGCGATGATCCCGACAGCGCGGCCGGGCGGGCACCGCATCCGCGCGAGATCGCGGTATTGAACGGCAAGTCGTGGCCGTACACCGAGCGATTCACGTTCACCGAAGGCGACACGGTTTCCTGGCGTGTCATCAACGCCAGCCCTGGTCCGCACCCGATGCACCTGCACGGCTTCTACTTCAACGTTGTTCGTAGCGGAAGCGAAGCGTCGGATGCCGTGCTCGCGCCTTCGGCAATCAGCCAGGCCAACACCAAGCTGGTGTTGTCCGGCACCACGATGGCGATTCGGTTCGTGCCTGATCGTCCGGGCAATTGGCTATTCCATTGTCATCTGGCGTTGCACGTCGACGGGAAGGGCACGCTACAGAACATTCTTCACCGGCGCTCGACGGAAGAGGAGGAGCGCGACCACGTGGGGATGAATCACGGTGAACATGAAATGGCCGGATTGATAATCGGGATACACGTTCTACCGCGCGGCGAACAGCACTTTGCATCTTCGAGAGAACCGCGTCGCCTTCGCCTGCTCGTTCAAAACTCGCCCAGGGGTTACGGTCGCAAACCGGCGATCGGTTTCGTCCTGCAACAGGGCGCCGAGCCAGGGAAGGATTCGGTGACGCTCCCGGGGCCGACGCTGTTTCTGGAGAAGGGAAGGCCTGCCCGCATCACGGTTGTGAACAAACTCAAAGTGCCAACTTCGGTGCACTGGCACGGCATGGAGATCGATAGCTATCCGGACGGCGTCGCCGGCTGGAGCGGAGCGCCAGGGAGGCTCGCTGCGGCGATTCAACCGGCCGATTCATTCATCGCCGAGTTCACGCCCCCGCGCGCCGGGACGTTCATCTATCACTCGCACATGAACGAGCTGGTGCAGACGAACTCCGGCATGTACGGCGCGCTCATCGTGACCGACTCTGCCCATCCTTTCGATCCTCGGATCGACAAGATCATTCTCGTTGGTGGCGGCGGGCCGGGAAATATCGAGTTGCGATCCACGGGAATGGTGAACGGGACAGTCACGCCGCAGTTCGAGCTGGAGGCGGGAACGACCTACCGGCTGCGCATCATTCAGATCCATCCCCAGGCGAATGTCACATTCCAACTCGGCACCGACTCGACTACGTCGCAATGGATTCCAGTGGCGAAGGACGGGGCGGATCTCCCGGTGGAGCAGTCGACGCGGAGGGCGGCGTTCGTGTTGATGGGCGCCGGTGAGACGGGCGATTTCCTGTTCACTCCGGAGCGGCCAGGACTTCAGAAGCTGAGTGTGCAAACGCGGCTCGCGGGTTGGCAAATTCCCGTTCTGCTCTTCGTCAGGCCCGCCCGGAAAGTGGTGGCAAATACTCGGTAAGCGCGCCGACAGGTCGGACGGAACTCTCCTTGCAGTCACTCATGCAAGCACCTGGGCTCACGTTTGTTCGCCGAGGAAAGTGTGAACCGCATACTGATCAAGTGTCCGACGACGGGAAAAATGATCTACACCGGCTTCTCGATGGATCCTCAGACGTTCGAGGCTTCTCCCATCGAGGAGATGGATCCCGTCCAGTGTCCTGCTTGCCGCCAACTGCATCGCTGGACGAAAAAGGACGCGCGCTTCGAACGCGATCCTAATGAATGATCGGTAGCAATACCGGGCGAGCCGCGAGACAAAAACGTTTGTAGCGCGACTTTTTCTTCAGCTCGGGCTCAGCCAATCCCGGCGGGACAATTCTTGCAACGAGCGTCCGATTTTAATCGATCGCTGATCTTGCTCAATGGATGACCGACGAAAGTCAGAAGGGATCGCGGCCGCGCGTCGCGAAATCGCGCGCAGAATCGCGCGCTTCTGCACGACTCTCTCTCCCGAAGAATTCGAACGACTGCTGGATCGGATGGCACATGTCCAGTGGAAGTACGAGGTTTTTCCCCACATAGCTGAGCCCCCGCCGGCTGGGCGGCAGACTCGCGAGATGCCCGATTAG
>DATHGO010000224.1:0-9067 GCA_035317585.1 Gemmatimonadaceae bacterium
CCGAAATTTCTCGTCGGAAAGCTGCTTCCGTCATTCTTTGAGGAATCAGCGCGGAAGCAATATCCCGAACAGGTCGACCAGCTCTGTGACCGGGATCTCCTCGACGATTGGGAGATGTGGCTTCACCCCCGCCGCGGGGCGATGGCCAGAGTCTCCGCCTCGGTGGCGCGATCATCGAGAAACTACCTGGCTGCTGAATACCGCTGGATCATCCGCGACGTCACCGCCCGGCGACAGGCGGAGGAAGCGATTCGGGAAGAAAAGCGCGAGCTCGAGCTGCGAGTCAAATCAGGAACAGTTCAGCTCGCCGCCGCGCAACGGATCAAGGACGACCTCCTCATGAGCGAGCGCAAGGCGCGCGAGGAGGCGGAAGCAGCCAATCGCGCGAAATCCGACTTCCTCGCTCTGCTCAGCCACGAATTCCGGACTCCGCTACAGGCGATATTCGGATACACTGAGCTGCTCGAGCGCGAGATTCACGGCCCGCTTACGCAGGCGCAGCGCCGCGATCTCCAGCGAATTCAACAGAGCCAGCAGCTTCTGCTCGGATTGATCACCGCGATACTCGACTTCGCCCGAATCGAGAGCGGGCAGGCGATCGAGACGCACCTGGCTCCGACTGCATTGAACGAAATTCTTGGCAACATGGAAGGATTGATCGGTTCTCAGCTTGAGACGAAGGACCTGAAGTACCAGTATCGCTGTGACGACGTGTCCACTGCCGCGCGTGCGGACGCCGCGAAGGTGCAGCAGATCCTGCTGAACCTTCTCGCCAACGCGATAAAGTTCACGCCGTTCGGCGGCAGAATTCTACTCGAGTGCGAATCCGAGCCGGATGCAGTCGCGATTCACGTCATCGACAGCGGCATTGGAATCCCCGGCGACAAACTGGAAGCCGTATTCCAGCCGTTCGTTCAGATTCGGGCGAGGAATGCCTTGAGCAACGGCACCGGACTCGGACTCGCGATCAGCCGCAGACTCGCCAACGCCATGGGTGGTTCACTCACCGCCGTGAGCGATCTGGGCAAGGGCTCAAACTTCACTCTCCGGCTCCAGAAGGCTTGAGTTGCGAAAATAGCCGGCCGCCACACGGGGAAAAGCTCAGGACGCTGCCGCGGCGGCCGCTGCTCCCACGGGGCCCTTCACCGAGCACTGCTCCAGCATGTCCACCAACTCGTGCATCGTCGTGATCCCGCGATCGCGAGCGTAGTACCTTCGGATCTCCTTGTATCGCTCGTCTTTGGGGAGAAGCAGTCCCTTCTCCAGCACCCATTTCTGTAGCGGGCTCGGCCGCGGCCCCCACCAGCCGCAATCCTGGAATTTGTTGTTCAGCAGGATCACGATCGGGATCGATCGCGATTTTCCGGTGAGGTGGCTGTCCATGATGTCCAGGTTTTCATCACGGGCGAGAATGCGCATGTCCATGTTGCTCACCGACTCGGCGAGCTTCGCAACGACCGGAACGATGTTCACAGAATCGCCGCACCAGTCCTCGCTCAGCACCAGCAGGTGCCAGTGTCCGCCGATTGCCTCGACGCGCGCGGATATCTCGAGCGGGATTACGACGTGGTGCGTGATCCCCGCCCACATCGCCTGGTCCTTGATCGGACGAGCCATGAACTCGCCGAACGTTTCCCCTTCACAGTATCGTGCCTTGGTTATCATCGGATTTTAATTCTAGCGGAGCATGTCAACGTGAATGATTCCGTCCTCCTCGTACGGATCGGAGACGGTCTTGAATCCGAGGCCGAGATAGAAATCCTCGAGCCGGCGCTGCGCCGCGATCCTGATGGGCTGGCCCGGCATCAGGGAGTCGATACGTCGCAAAGCTTCAGCCATCAACGCTCTGCCCTTGCCGGTTCCCCGCACTTCCGGCGCGGTGACGACTCGTCCAATCGATGCTTCATCGTAGCGCACTCCCGGCTCGAAGATGCGCGCATACGCCACGAGTACTCGCCCGGTCGAGCGCTGCGACCAGCCGAGCAAATGCCAGGCGCTGGGATCGCGTCCGTCGGAGTCGGGATAAGGGCAGTTCTGCTCGACTATGAAAACCGCCTCGCGAAGCCGCACGACGGAGTAGAGGTCGGCCGCCGTCAGCTCGCTGAAGCGGGACCACTGCCAGAAAAAATCGTCCGGGCCGCGCGAGGCAATGGCGGGGCTCGACGCGGATCGCGCGCTTGTCTTACTCATTACCGGTGCCTATTGTGAGCCGTTGAACCGTCCTCATCCGATAAAAATAACATGCAAAGAAGCACGTTCGGCCTTCTCATTCCGGGAGTTCTGCTCGCAGCGTCTTGTTCGCCTCCGCCTTCGGCACAGGTGGAGCCGCGACCGATCGCCGTCACGGCCGCATCCGATGTCACGCTCGGCCTCGCGCGCGATCCGGCCCTCGCTGCCGCCATCGGAGACATCTCGGCGTCGGAGATTCGAGCGACGGACTCGACGCTCGTCTCCTTCGGCACTCGCCACACGATGAGCGATACGCTCAGCAACACCCGCGGAATTGGAGCGGCGCGCCGGTATCTGTTCAACAAGCTGGATGGCTACAGCAAGGCGTGTGGGGGATGTCTCCGCGTCGAGTACGATCCCGCAATGATGGAGATGCGTGGTCATCCCCAGCGGCCAGTGGTCAACGTCGTCAATGTGCTCGCCTGGCTGCCGGGCCGCGATACCACGAGGGTGCTGGTGATGGGAGGCCACTACGATTCGTGCATCTGCGCGCGCAGTGATCTCGGGCCGTTGGCGCGATTCGAGGCAACACAGGACGCGCCCGGTGCCGACGACGATGGATCCGGAACCTCGGCCGTCGTGGAGCTCGCGCGCGTATTCTCGAAGCATTTTCCGCGGGGACTGGAGGCGTCGGTCATCTTCGTCGCGTACTCCGGTGAGGAAGAGGGACTGTACGGTTCGACGCACCTCGCCCAGAGACTTCACGCTGCCGGTTACAAGGTCGTCTCGGCCTTCACTGACGACATTGTCGGCAACGTGGTAGCGGAAGATGGAAGCGTCGACTCAACGAGCGTCAGAATCTTTGGCGCCGAACCGGACAACGGACCGAGCAGAGAGCTCGCGCGTTATGCGTGGGCGACGGGAACGATCTACAATTCGTCGTTTCAGATTCTCCCCGTGTTCAGGCTCGATCGCATATCTCGCGGGGGAGACCACAGTCCCTACGTGAGTCTGGGCGATCCGGGTCTTCGCTTCACCGAAAGACTTGAGAACTACAAGCGCCAGCATCTGCCGACCGACGATTTCGCCCACGTGAACTTCGGTTACGTCGCGAACGTCGCCAGACTCAACGCATCCGTCGTCGGGACGCTCGCCAACGCCCCTGCGCCTCCGGCCGCGCTCGCGCGTCGCGATCAGGCATCGGGCGGACAGAAGTGGATGATCACCTGGGGCCCCGTCCAAGGCGCCGCGAGGTACGAGGTTCTTTTCCGCCGCACGACGGCGCCGACCTATGAGAGGATTTATCAGGCGGGCGCGGCGGCGTCATTTCTGCTTCCCGATCAGCTCGACGACGGGTGGGCGGCGGTTCGCTCCGTCGGCGCGAACGGGCATCGCTCGCTTACGAGCGCGGTCCCTCCGCCCTGTCCGACGCTGACCACGCGGGCCGATTCCGTCGCCGCGGGGGATCTCATCAGGAACTGCATTCGCGCGCCGGGGCGCTAACAGCAAGCGCCCGGCGAACATAGAGGGAGACGTTGTGCAGCGCTGACACAATCGTCTTTCTTGAGAAGATCAGCGGGCCCTGCGTAGTGCCGGAGCCGACACACTGTACCCTACCGTCGTCCTAATGAAGTCTTTCAACACCTTTGCCGTTTTCCTTATCGTCGCGCTGGTCGCTTGCGGCCCGCCACCTCAAGCCCGCGTTGCCGCCGCCGCGCCGCCTCCGCCGATCAAGTACGTGGCCCCCGAGCTCGGCCTCAACAACTCCGGACTCGACACCGCCGTCGCCGGCAAGCTCGACAAGATCGTCAAGACGGCGATCGAGGAAGCGGTGGCCCCCGGTGTTGCAATCGCTGTCGGACGCAACGGACACATTGCCTACATGAAGGGCTACGGCTACATCGACTGGAATCAGCCGGGCTCCCCCGCGGTCGACACCAACACACTCTACGACCTCGCCTCGCTCACGAAGGTGATCGCGACCACGACGCTCGCGATGATTCTCGAGGAAGGCGGCCAGCTGGACATCAGCCGTACCGTGGTTTCGTACCTTCCCGAGTTCAATTCACCCGAGAAGGCGCAGATCACAGTCAAGCAGATCCTGACCCACAGCGGAGGGCTCGAGGCGGGCGCGAATATTTACTCCACGGCGCGCGGTCGCGACCAGTACCTCTATCAGATCAATGCCCGGCCGCTCGAGTACACGCCCGGCTCGAGCATGATCTACAGCGACTGGGACATGATTCTGCTCCAACTGGTGATGGAGCGGATCACCGGCAAGACGCTGGACGTCCTAGCCAACGAGAAGATCTTCAAGCCGCTCGGCATGATCGACACCCAGTTCCAGCCGTCAATCGCGCTCCGGTCGCGCATCGCGCCGACGCAGGTCGATGAGGCGCGCGGTGGCCTGCTATGGGGAACAGTACACGACGAGAATGCGTGGGCGATGGGCGGCGTTGCGGGACACGCCGGTCTCTTTTCCACCGCCAAGGATCTCGCCCTCTTCTCGATGATGATCCTGAACGGCGGTGAGGGCGCGAATGGAGTTCGGATCGTGAAGCCGGCGACAATCGCTCGTTGGACGGCGCGCCAGGGAAAGGAATCCACCCGCGCGCTCGGCTGGGATTCTCCCGAGGGAGGCTCGAGTGCGGGACAGTTCTTCTCGCCCTGGAGCTTCGGCCATACCGGATTCACCGGCACCTCGATCTGGATCGATCCCGAGAAGGATCTCTTCGTCGTGGTCCTCACCAATCGTGTGAATCCCACGCGCAACAACAACCGGCACGTCCAGTTGCGGCGGGATGTCGCGGACGCGGTTCAGCAGGCAGTGCTCGGCGCACGGATCGTGAACTGGGAAGCGCGATAATCTCAGCGTTAGTCAACGCCGTCGGCTGACAATAGATTCTCCGGCATGAGAATGCCGAAACCCGTCCGCCCCGCCCTAGCCGCCCTCGTCTTCTCCCTTTCGCTGGTAGCAGCCCGACATTCCGGCGCGCAGGTGCTGGAGCGGTTGTTCTATTACGTCGATCGCCAGGACAGCTACGAGAGCCTGGTAAAGAACATCGACCAGATCACGATACTCGGCCCTCAGGTCTACACGGTCGACAGCCTCGGCATCGTTTTCGGAGAGCTGGACTCGCGCGTCCTCGCGCTCGCCAAGGCGCACCGTGTCAAGGTGATGCCACTCGTGGTCAACGAAGCCTTCAACCAGCCGGCGCTGAGAAAGCTGTTGGCGGACACCGCGGCGCGGAGTCGCGCCACGCGGAGTCTGGTGCAGCTTTGTCAGCAGAACGGCTATTGGGGAATCCAGTTCGACATCGAGAACGTCAACATCCAGGATCGCGACCTTCTCACTGCCTGGTACCGTGAGACCGCGAGCGCGCTGCACCGCGGCGGCTTCACGCTCAGCATTGCCGTCGTGCATCGCACCGAAGACAACGCCGGTCCCACGGCCTACCACCGATTCCTTCAGGACAGCTGGCGCGTCGGATACGATCTCGCCGCCCTGGCGCAGGCCGGAGATTTCATCTCGCTCATGACTTACAGCGAGAACACACGTCGCACTCCACCCGGTCCCGTGGCGAGTCTGCAGTGGATGCGCGAGAACATCGACTATTTCCTCAAGTACGTTCCGCGCGAGAAGTTATCGCTGGGAATTCCTACGTACGGCGATCATTGGTTCGCGCGGGAAGACCGCACCATTCCCGAGCGCGCCAGATCATGGAGCGAGACCGTTGGCTGGACGTGGGGCTCGAGCATCGCCGAACGCCACGGTGCCGCAATGCAGTGGGACAGCGTAGCGGGAGTGCCGTACGCCTACTTCTCGAACGGCGGCGTGTACGAATGGGTCTTCCTCGAGAACGCGCGCAGCTTCAGGGAGAAGATGAGTCTCGCGCGGTCGTACCGCCTGCGTGGATTCTCGGTGTGGGTGCTGGGGCCAGAGGATCCCGCGATCTGGGACATTCTGAAGGCGGAGCCGAGGCCCTGAACCCGCGAAGCACACGAGCATGATGCGAACGTAGAGCGTAAATTTATAGCGTGTCTTCTTCTTCTCACTGATGCCAGCTTCCAGGGAACGAGTCCCCTTAGTAATCGTCGAGTACGACGAAATCGCCCGCACGATCGCCCGGCGCATCGCCGAAATCATCAAGGAACGTCGGCGAGCAGGGGGACATGCAGTGCTCGGACTCGCCACCGGCAGTACCCCAATTGGTATCTATCGCGAGCTGATCAAGATGCACCGCGAGGAAGGCCTCGACTTCTCCGACGTCGTGACTTTCAACCTCGACGAGTACTACCCCATGAAGCCGGACAGCATCCACAGCTATCACCGGTTCATGCGGGAGAATCTGTTCAACCACATCAACGTGCGTCCGGAGAACATCCACATCCCCCGCGGCGATGTCCCGCGCGACGACGTTGATGAGGAGTGCGATGCGTACGAGGCCGCGATCCAGAAGGCGGGCGGAATCGATCTTCAGATACTCGGAATCGGAAAAACCGGCCACATCGGTTTCAACGAGCCGGGCTCCGGAGCGGACTCACGCACCCGTCGCATCTCGCTGGACACTGTTACGCGCCGCGACGCGGCCGGCGACTTCTTCGGCGAAGACAACGTCCCGACGGAAGCTATCACGATGGGCGTGGCGACGATCATGGAGGCGAAGGAGATCGCGCTCGTTGCAACGGGTGAGCACAAAGCCGCCATCATTCAGCGCGCGGTCGAGGGGGAGCCTGATCCCGATGTTGCCGCGACGTATCTGCAGCAGCACTCGAATGCCGTGTTTTACGTTGATTTCGCGGCGGCGGCGGACCTCACGCGCATTCGAACGCCGTGGGTGATCGGCGAGATGAAATGGACGCGCGAGAAGGAGATCGATGCAGTCATCTGGTTGAGCGAGACCACACAGAAGTCGGTTCTCAAGCTCGACGAGAACGACTACCGCGAGCACCATCTCAGCTCGTTACTCGCCCGCCACGGAAAGGCGGGACCACTCAACGGTGAAGTTTTCAACGCCTTGATCGCGAAAATCCGCGGACGGAGCAAGCTCCCGTCCGGCAAACGCGTGGTCGTGTTCTCGCCTCACCCGGACGACGATGTCATCTCGATGGGTGGAATGCTCAACAAGCTGCACCAGAACAAGAACGGCATCCTCGTCGCCTACATGACATCGGGGAATATCGCCGTATTCGACCACGAGGTGCGCCGCTACGCGGACTTCTTGCGGCGCTTCGGGAACGACTTCGATATCAACGATTCGACCGCCGGCGCGCTGATCGAGGAGGTGGAAGAATTCCTCGATTCGAAGCAGGTGGGCGAGATCGATGCCTTTCCCGTGCAGGTGATGAAGCGCGCGATCCGCGAGGCGGAGGCGGTCTCCGGTATCGAGACGTTCGGGATGAAGCGCGAGCAGGCGCGCTTTCTGAACCTGCCCTTCTACCAGACCGGCAAGGTCAAGAAGGATCCCATCCGCCCGGAGGACGTGCGAATCGTCCTCGATTTACTCGAGGAGCAGAAGCCGGAGCTGGTGTTCGTTGCCGGCGATCTCTCCGATCCCCACGGCACGCACAGGATGTGTCTCGAGGCCATACAGGGGGCGCTCGCCCAGTACTCGGGGACGCCGCCGGAGGTGTGGTACTATCGCGGCGCCTGGCAGGAGTGGGAAATCGCCGAGGCCGACGTGCTGGTCCCGCTGTCTGAGGACGAGCTGCGGGCGAAGAAGATGGCGATCTTCAAACACCAGAGTCAGAAGGACCGCGCTCCCTTCCCTGGGCAGGACGACCGGGAGTTCTGGCAGCGCGTCGAGGAGCGGAACCGCAACACCGCGCAGCGGGTCGACCGCCTCGGCCTCCCCGAGTATTTCGCGATGGAGGCGTACGTCGTTCGACGTGGTGGCGCGCCGATAGAATCGGAAATGGTCGCGACGAGTTCGCTCGCCGAGAGAGAAACCGCGCGCCCGAGAGCGGTAACGGCCAAAGCCGCGCGCTGATTCGCCACAGTCGACAGCTGCCAGCGTTGGGATCTTTGCCGGTACGTCGGAGGGGATCCTCTTCGGCTCCAGGCTCTCGCTCGTCGGCGCTCCACGTAAGTCTTTGCGCAGCTGATCAACGGTTCGCTCCGCAGGCGGCGTCACCGGTTACCGGTCGCTCGTGGGTTGTCGCCTACGAGGACCCCCTCCGCCTTCCCTCTGAGTCCAACGCGGGCGCACACGTCGTTGTCGCGCCTCCGCGCGCTTGCCGAAGCCCTCGCGCGGTCCCATCTCGGCGAGCGCGGGAGCGCGCCGAGCGAAGCTCGGCTCGCCCGTGAGAAGGGGGACAAGGCGCCGACTTACGAAGCAAGATGTGCAACCCCCGTGGCGCAGAGCGCCACTGCAGTTACAGATCTGTGCAGGGAGGCGAGGGTGTCCTCGTAGGCCGCGTCAAGCGAGCGACCAAGGAGACCCGCGACTGAGCGGAGCGAAGGAGCGCAGTTAGGGGCTCCGCCAGAGCGAGTGTGCGGCCGAAGGGGACACCCTCGCCGACCACGTGCAGAGGCACAAGTCGCAGCGACGCGAACTAGACCTTCAGTATGATTTTCCGGCGATAGAGAACCAGCAGGATGCCGTACCAGAGCAGCACGAACGCGATCGCAAACGCCAGCGACGCCACGCGTGGGGGAAGCCAAGGCAGAAACACCGATTGGTAGATCGCATCCTGGACCGCTGTGGATTTGCCGCCATAGTTGACGTGCCAGAGCGTGTAGATGAGACGAGCCATCACGCCCGAACCCACGAACGCCACGATCGGGTTCACTCCAAAGACCACGAACGGCTTGGTCCACCACTTCACGTTCACGTAGTCGACGATCCACATGATCGTCGCCAGCGCTACGCACGCCATTCCCGCAGTGAACAACACG
>DATHGO010000225.1:0-5050 GCA_035317585.1 Gemmatimonadaceae bacterium
GTCGGATTCGGGTACGCGGTGGAGAAGGCGTCGTCCACCAAAGGGTGGACGTATCCCGTCTTCGAGGAGCACTGGAACTACGGCTTTCCGCAGGAGATGCGGCATTTCGCGCGCTGCGTGCGTGGGAAGGAGACACCGATCTCCGATGGCGAGACGGGGCGCGTTGTGATAGAGGCTGTGTACGCGGCCTACGCCTCGGCCGGCCTGGGCCGGAAAATCGTGCTCCCTTTTCGCCCGAAGGGAATCGCCAAGCCAATCGATCTCTGGAAGAAGCCGGAGCTCGCACAAGCGGCGCTCTGAATGCGACTCGCCGGCGCAATCGACATCGGCGGGACCGCCATCAAGATCGGGATCGTCGATGAGGACGGCACGATCATCAAACGCGTGCGTGTTCCAACGAGCCGTGACGGTGAGCCGGTGGCTCTCGTCGACTCCATCGTCGCGACTCTTCAGCCCATGCTGGATGCAGCAAAGGGTGAGAGAAACCCGGCCTCAGGAATAGGAGTGTCGGTCGCGGGCTTTCTCGATCCCCAACGCCTCGGGATGATCCACAACGCAAACCTTGTGGCCCTCCGCGAATTTCCGTTGCGCCGCACTCTGGAGAAACGATTCTCGCTCGAATGTCCGCTCGAGGTGGACTCGAACGCCGCTGTTGTGGCCGAGTACCGGCACGGGGCTGGTCGAGGGTCGACGCGGTTGCTGGGCGTGACTCTCGGGACCGGGCTTGGCGGCGGAGTAATCATCGACGGACAGCTGCTGCGCTACACCGGTGAGTGCGCGGGCGATATTGGACACATCATCGTCGACCGCAACGGGCGCCTTTGCACCTGCGGCGCGCGGGGCTGTCTCGAGGCAATGGTCAACGTGGCGGCTTTGTCGGAGCGAGGCGGTGGCCGCACCGTTCGAGAAATCATCACGAGCGCCCGAGAAGGGAATCAGGCCTCGCTCAAGGCTCTGTCCGAGACCGGGTGGTGGCTTGGACTTGGCCTGGCTTCCCTCTCGCCTCTTTTCTCCCCCGACACGATTGCCGTCGGCGGAGGAATCTCGGCGGCGGGAGAGCTTCTGCTCGAGTCGGTGCGGGCGAGCTACCATACCCACGCCCGGCCCGAGTTCCGCGATCACACTCGAGTTGTCGGCTCGTCGTTCGAGGGATGGGAAGGGCTGATTGGTGCGGCGAGTCTCTTCCTCGATCCACTCGCGTAGCAGTCCATGGCCCGGGCTTCCCTGCGCGTCTTCCCATCTCCTGATGCGATCGGAGAGCACGTGGCGCACCTCGTGCTCGCCCGCATGGAGAAGGCACGCTGGGCCGACAAGCGCTTTGTTCTCGGATGTCCTACTGGTCGGACGCCCCGGCCGATTTACGACGCGCTGGCGAGGCAGCTAGCGGAGAAGCCACAGGACTTGAGTGATCTCGTGCTGGTGATGATGGATGAGTACCTGGTGGCGGCGGACGCGGGATACGAGTACGCCTCCGCCAAGGAGCCATGGTCCTGCCATCACTTCGCTCGTGTCGAGATCGCCGACCGCTTGAACGCGTCACTCCCGGCGACACAACGGCTGCGCGAAAAGTCGATTTTGTTTCCCGATCCTCGCGACCCCGCAGACTATGATAAAGGAATCGCCGACCTCGGAGGAATCGATTTTTTCATCCTGGCTTCCGGCGCCAGCGACGGACACGTGGCGTTCAATCCACCGGGCGCCGCTCGCTCGAGCCGGACGCGGATCATTCGGCTTTCAGAAGACACACGTCGCGACAATCTCCAGACCTTTCCGGCGTTCGGGACGCTCGCTGAGGTGCCCGACCATGGGATTAGCGTTGGCATCGACACGATTGCGTCGGCGAAAGAGAGCATGATGATCGTGTGGGGATCCGGGAAGCGTCTAACCCTGACTCGAATGCAGAGCGCTGAACGCTACGAGCCGGGTTGGCCGGCCACCGTGATTCATGAGTGCGCTATTGGACAGATACTCGCCGACACGGACGCCGCCGCACCGCTGGACGCCCGTTGACCCTCGTTGAGGCGGCGGTCGAAACTCTCGGTTCCGCTCTCGCTGCCGAGCGAGCCGGCGCCGACAGAATCGAGCTGTGCGACAATCTGAGCGTTGGCGGTACGACGCCAGGCGCGCGATTGATAGCCGATGTCGCCGAGCGAACGCGGCTTCCGGTGTTCGTATTGATTCGACCGCGCGCAGGCGATTTCGTCTATTCGGACGATGAATTCGATCAGATGATTCGCGACATCGAGCTGAGCGGAAGGATGGGCATCTCCGGAATCGTGACGGGTGCGCTCACTTCTGATGGACGCGTCGACGTCGGGCACACACGCACTTTGGTCAAAGCAGCAGCGGGATTGCCGGTGACATTCCATCGGGCGATCGATTCCGCGATTGACCTGCCGGCCGCGCTGGACGAAGTGATCGAGGCGGGGGCGAGCCGCGTGCTCACCTCAGGTGGTGCACCGACGGCAGCGGAGGGTGTGGACCTCATTGCGGCACTGGTTGGTCAGGCGCGTGAGCGGATCACTATCATTGCCGGCGGCGGAATCCGGGAACACAACGTGCGCGATGTGATCGCACGGACGGGAATTCGCGAGGTACACGCTCGACTCATCGATGAGGGCCAAATGCGGGGACTCGTCGACGTCGTGAGGAGTAACGGGGAGGTAAGCACGTGATGAGCGAAGACATCGTTGGCTCGAACGCTGCATGCCCCCTATCCAGAGCCTCAATCCCGAATTCTCTTTACCGGGGTATTTGGGATTGTCACGCTGATGGCTGGTTTTGCGGGCCTGTGCGCGACAATTATTCAGGGTTCAGCGAAGCAATAACACTGAGATTTTCACTACGTTCTGAGGAATACTACGATGTGTCGGAACATCAAGACGCTGGCCAACTTCGAGCCGCCCGCGACCGACGACGAGATTCGCGCGTCATCGCTTCAATTCGTGCGAAAGCTGAGCGGGACGACGAAACCGTCGCGCATGAATGAAGCCGCCTTCAATCAAGCCGTCGATGAGGTCACCGCGGCTGCGCATCGGTTGGTCCACTCGCTACATACGAACGCGCCGCCGCGTAACCGCGAAGTCGAAATGCAGAAAGCGAAGGAAAGGTCGCTGAAGCGATTCGCCTGAGGCGACAGAGCTCAGCTCATTTCTTCGAAGGCGATAACCCGGGCATTGGCTCGTCCGCCGTCGGTCCATAGATCGATGGAACCGGAACATCGATGAGCCGCAGGTAGACCGTGAGCTGGCCGCGGTGGTGGACCAGGTGACTGATCGTCTGGCGCACGATCACCCCGCGTGGCGCGGTGAAAAAGACCTGATCGCCGCGCTTCAAAGACCACGGTACCTGAAAGTCCGAGTCTTTCGCGGCGGCAATAGCCTTGCGCGCTTCCTTGACGTGCTTGTCGAATGTCTTGAGAAGGTCTTCAGTCTTCTCGTAGGTATATCCCGGGTAGTCCCCGAGATTGAGCGAAGTCTGTGTCACGGCGTTGGTGATCCAACCCGGCATACCCGACACCAGCTGCGTAAGATGGCCAAGTGAGAATGATTTCTGGTGGGGTTTCCACTTGCCCTTGTCGGTCGGGACCCGTTCGACTACCCGACGGGTCGTGGCCATCTCCTGATCGAACTCGGGCAACAGGGTGTCGGCGATGCTCATATGATCTCCGCGAATCGGTTCATCGTTGAATTCGGTAATACGATGGCAGCGCGGGCGCTGCAACTGCAACTGAGCCTCACCCATTCATCCGATACCGGCGCCGCGGGAAACTAGCGAGTGTGAGGGCAAGTCCCACTCACACAGGGTTGCATGTCACCAAGATCAGAAAGCGGCTCCAGCACGCTGGTGGAGCTCTCCTCGCAGCTTGCGGCGGCAGTAGACACCGCGGGTAATTCCGTCGTCGCGATCCACGCGCGGCGTCGCATTCCATCGAGCGGAATCGTCTGGCGCGAGGGAGTCATCGTCAGCGCCAGCCACACCGTGAGACGCGATGACGAGATACCTGTCACGCTCCCAAATGGAGACTCCACCGTCGCGACAGTCGCCGGACGCGATCCGGCGACCGACCTTATCGCTCTCCGCATCGCGGGTGCGAAATCGCACGTCGCGCCGAGGGCGGATTCCAGCTCGCTCCGCGTCGGCTCGCTCGTTCTCGCCGTCGGACGACCCGGCCGCAATGTGTCCGCGAGCTTCGGCATCATCAGCGCCGTCGGTGAGGGATGGCGCAGCTGGCAGGGCGCCCGCATCGATCGTGTTTTCAGGCTCGACCTGTCCGTGTACGACGGATTCTCTGGCGGACCGCTCGTCGATGCTTCTGGTGCCGTGCTCGGACTCAACAATTCCGCTCTCGCTCGCGGAACGCCGATGGCGCTGCCGGCAAAAGCAGTAGATCGCGTTCTCGACGAGCTTCTCGAAAGTGGTCACGTTCGGCGCCCGTTCATCGGGGTGGCCGTCCAGCCGGTTGCGCTCTCTGCTTCCGTGGTGAAGAAACATCAGCTCGGACACGACAACGGTCTTCTGATTGTGTCGATCGCCGACGCGTCCCCAGCTGACAAAGCGGGAATACTTCTGGGCGACGTCCTGCTCGACGCAAACGGCCAATCGATCGCCCGCCCCGACGACCTGCTCGACGCGCTATCGAGCGTAGAGAGCGGCGGCGCCGTTACACTCAAGCTGCTGCGCGGCGGTACTATCAAGACCGTCTCCGTCACGCCAGCCGATCGCGGAGCCGGAGAATGATCGCTTCGATGCTGGGATCCGCGCGTAGCGCGTCGTCAAACCTCAACGGGCTGGCCGAGCTGCTGCGACAGGCGGTCGTCGAAGTCCGCAGTGGCGATAGCGGCAGCGGCACTGGAATCATCTGGGGAGGAGCCGGTCTCGTCGTGACCAATGCGCACTGCATCAGGCGCGGTGCGCCACTTCAGGTCGATGCCGGCGGAAAGTGGCGCGAAGCCCAGGCAATCGCATACCATCCTCAACATGACCTCGCGCTTCTCGCGTCGCCGTCGGTCAGCGGGCCGCTGCTCGAGCTTCGCGATCCAGACACGCT
>DATHGO010000226.1:0-5635 GCA_035317585.1 Gemmatimonadaceae bacterium
GTCTATCACGTCTGTGCCACTTTCCGATCCGCTCACGAGACCGCTCAGCAGCCTGGTCTGTCCCGTTTGTGAGTTCACACCCTGAAGATTGAGCTGTCCCTGAAAGCTCGTCCCGGATTCGCGCGAGATCGTCAGCGTTCCGGAGAGCGTCTCGCGCACCGGCCCCGTTTGGACTCCCGTATAATTCCACGACCCATTGAGCTGAAGCAGCGACGGCTGCGGCTCCGTCGACTTGAGACAGGCCGAGAGCAGCGCAGCGCATGCCAGCGCGAACATCCGAACGCGCGCTTTCCGGGAGCCGCTCATGAATGATTCTGGTTTGCGGGCGCGTCGGGCTTCTTATCCGCGGGTGGCGCTTCGTTTTTCTGTGTGCCGCCGCGCGTTCCCGAACCATTCCACATGCGGATCGGACGCGGGTCGAGCGTGATGGTGATCGACTTCGAATCCTTCCCGCTCACGATCAACAATGGAACCGGTGTGCGAGGAACGAGCGGCTCGCTCAGCTCCGAAAGATCGAAATCGAGCTTGTAAACGCCTACGGGCAGCGACTGGAACGTCGCGGTCGTCGGTCCCGTCATGAGCGCCGCCCACTCTCTGCCGGCGCTGTCTCGCGCAATGACGTGGGATTTGCTCAGATCTACCTGTACTGCCGCAATCCCCGAACGAGGCGCGACCACGAGCTCGACCTCGGCCGATGTCGAGAGCGACACGCTCAGGTCGCCGCGCCCCGCGCCGCTGGCTGACCACCCATCCGGGAGGGACGCTTCGTCGATCGTAGTGGGCTGTCTCGCGTCGCCAGCCACACGATACTTGCCGCTCGCGTCCGCCACCGCCGTTTCTCCACCGCGTCTGACAATTGCCCCGGGCACGCCCGGCTCGCCGGGATCGCGACGCTGATTCCCGTTCAGATCTTCGTAGACATATCCTGAGGTCCCGGGAGTCCGCAGCATCGGCACGGTAAGCGCGTGCTCAAACCGGGCGGCAAAGATCCATGGCACCCGGCCGGACGCGGAACGGAAGATCGAGTTGCGCTCCGCGTCGACCTTGAACGCAAAGCCATTCACAATGGGCACGGCGATTCCAGCGCGCATGGTCGCCGAATTCTCGCCACCGAAGCTGTTCACCCGCTGAAGCTCTCCCTCAGCGCGGATCCCACCGGCCCACGGAAGCACCAGCTGCTCGGCACGAATTCCGACCATGCTCTGCTGGTTGACGAAGCCGCCTCTGTCGCGCGTCTGCTCGATCCGCGTCTGCAACTCGAACACGCCGCCGACGCCGGACCACCCAGCATTGGCTGTCCAGTAATTCCGCGGCGTGCGATCGGTCACTACGCTCTGGCCGACCGGCGAGACGGTACGCGTCACGTTGCCGAGATAAGCGGAGCTGTTCAGGTAGTACTGACGGAGGTAGGTGCTGAAGCTGATTCCGAGCTGCTGCTCACGACTCCCGAATCCGCCCCCGCTGTTGGATGGACTCGGGCGCGATGTCGCGTCGAAGAAATACGAGCGCGCCTCGATGGCGATGGTCGTCGCTTCACGGATCGCGTACTGTGGGCGCAGCGAGAATCCGTTCGACTTCAACCCGGAGAACACTGACGTCGCGTCGCTGGTGCGCCAGGCGCTCGCGCTGACGCTCGTTCGCGACGACAGCCGCTCGGAGGCATTCGCCATCAGCTCGTCCGTCGCGCGCGCGAATGCGTCGCTCCCGCCGGGGGCGTGCGTCACGCGCAGCTCCTCGTTCCTCTCGCCGGCGGTTCTCACCAGCCCGCTCGACCATCCCAGGGCACTTCCACCCAGAAATCGCCGCTCCGCGATCTCAGCCTTGAACGTGCTGCCGAAGATCGATGGGACAGCCGCGCCGATTCCAAACGCATCCAGACTTCGAGGCGACGTTCCCGCATCCGCGAGATGAGAGATCGATGTGCTCAACCGAGCGTCGCCGAACTGACGCTCGGCGCGCAGTCCGACCATCGGCCTGCGATCGGTCGATCCAACCGGCGCCAACGACAGCGCGCCCATGCTAAGCAATGCCCACCCGGGATGCTGCAGATGCAGAAGCGCACCTTGCCCGTACGGGTACAGTCCCGTGAGATCCGAGAACGACGTACCCGTGTTGCCGAGACTGAGCTGGCCCGATGGAGCCGAAAGCGACAGGGATGCCGCGGACTGGTAAGAGCCGAGGTGGGCGAACGCATTGCTGGCCGCGCCGCCGCTCGCGGAACCCTGAGACAATCTGGCGTCTATCCGAACGGAGTCGTACAGTGCGCCCGTCGCCGACAGCGTTACGAGGCTGTTCGCACGCCCGTTTTCATCCATTGCGTGCGCGACCGACGAGCTGACGAGAGGTCCCGCCGCGCGTCCAATCGAGCTCGAGTTGAAAACCTCGACGGTCATCGTCTCCGAGGCGAGACGCTCCGCTCCCGAGCGCAAATCGATCTGTACGAACGACGACCCCGTGCTCGAGAGGGCCGGGACCTTGAGGCGCACTCGCCGCTTCAGCGTCTCGCCCGGCCCAACCACAAGTGGTGTCTGGTGGAGCTCTCTCGAAGCCCACCCGGTTGGAAGTGTGAGCTGTGCGGTTACCGTCTCTACGGCATTTCCCGTGTTCGATATCTCGAATGGGAGGATGACGTCGCTACCGGCCTGGGCGTTGATCGGGCCCGTACCTGGACGAAGCCGGATCTGGCGGACGAGGTTAACGTCGATCTCGACCGGCACTATCAGCGTTGGGGAGACCGGCGACGTGAAGCGCGCTTCAGCGGCGATGAGACGCCCCGCCAACGCGTTTGCCGGGATTCCAATCGTCACGCCCACTCGATTCCTGGTGGAGATGGGCAGCGAGCGCGTCCTCGGACCAAGCACGACGAAATCCCCGCGTGGAATGACCTCGATCTCGAGCTTCATCACCTGCGCAAAAGCGTCGGGAATGGGAATCGAGACGACCTGAAAGCTGCGCGGCGCTCCCGAAACGGTTACGGAGGGGAGTGTGATCTCGATATCTCTCGTCGAGTCGGCGCTGCCTGCGTTCGACATCGCGAGTGAGACGGCGCTGACCGTGCCGGGCTGGCTGGCGCGCGTCTGAGCTTGAACCACGGAAGGCAAGAGTCCCGCTAGAACCAGAGAGAGCGCGGCAACGTACGCGCGTCCAGACCAGATCACGGCACCGTTTGCGAAAGCGTGATCTGGTAGTTCGCGGAGTAGGTCCCGGGCGCGTCCGTCGTCCAGTTGAGAATCATTCGGAAGAAGATCGTGTTGCTCCACGGATCGTTGAGGCCCTTGTTGACAACGATTTGCTGCTCCAGCTGGGCGTCGGTGAGAGCGACGGAATTCCAGGTCGCGAGATCCGAGCGGCGCCACTGCAGATCCCCAATCAACTTTCCGCCGCCAAGAGAGGCCGAAGTCGAACGAATTGAAACCGTGGTCGTACGCGGTACACCGTTCAGCGAATTGATCGTGAACGTCACGCCCGTCGCCGCATCCACGAACCCGTTGATGTAATCCGTGGCAGTCGGGGCGGGGAAAGTGACAGTCCCATTGGTGAGCGCGAGCGAAGTCTTCTGCGCCGCGAGCGGGGAGGCGCACAGCGCCAGCGCGAGCGAGATCGCCGCGCCGGTGATACCTCCATGGAGCTTCCGCCCGAGAATTGACACTGGGTCTACTTAGCCTGGTAATCGATCTGGCCGGCAACAAGCTCGGACCCGCCGAAGTCGATCAATGCGAGAACGACGTAGTCTCCCGCTGCGAGATCGCTGGGCACATCGATCATCACTTTGCGGGTCGCGCCCGGGAGCGTGGGGAATTCTGGGATCGAAACCTGCGCCGCCAGCGAGTTATCGAGGCGGCGAAACTCCAGACGCCCCTTGCCGAGCAGGTGAAATCCGCCGGTGTTGTGGAAGCGGACCGAGATCTGTCGCTTGGTTGCGGGCGGAACGTTCGCGGCCGTCTTGACCGGAGTCGTGGACGAAGTTGCGCGCGGAAGCGGCACATCTTCGACCGCCATGTTCTCTACCGCGCCATCACGCGAGAGACCAGGCGGTGCAACGTACACTTTCACACCCGTCCGGAAGATGTACTGCAGCGAGTTCCCCTTCGTGGAGGCGCGCTGTGGCACTTCCTCGACGAAGAAAATGTCCCAGCACTCCTTCGTCAGCGCTGCGCCGGGCTGAGCGGAGAGGCGGACGATGCGCGAGCCGTGTGGCTCGACGCGAATCGACAAAGGCGAGACGCCGAGCATCGCACCGCACGACGTGCCGGTCGACCCGGCAGGCACGAACTGGTTATCGCCGTTCTCGAGGCGGAGCCAGTCCGAGCGTGTGATCGTCGCCTGCACGGCCCTGTCGGACGTGTTCGCCAACGAGAAGCTGCCGGTTACGCGATTCGTGCCGGCGGCGAGCATCGTGACCTCGAGCGGATCTACCAGCAGCTGCGCGGACGCGGACTGCGAGACCACTAACCCTATGACAGCGCAAAGGGCGAGTACGGTTCCCCGCACTCGCCCTCCGCGCTCAGCGCCCGCCCTTTCGGGCGAGCGAGAGCGAGAATTAAGCATCAGTTACGGAGCCGTCAGGGTGAATACGATCGGCAAGCTGTAGGTACCTGGAGCATTGCTTGCGCTCGTGAAGTCATTCGCCCAGCTCGTTTTGAAGAAGGCCTGCGCTGCCGTACCGTTCGACGAGCTCGCGCTCGAGGCGAACGTCGCGTCGCTGCCTGTGATCGCTGCGAAGGTGCCACCAGACGCGGTCGCCCACGAAAGGTCGCTGATCGGCTTCACACCGGAGTTGCTGCCGACGTAGGTCCAGCTCGCCGCGTTCTGTGACCTGATCTTCAGCGTCCAGCTTCTGTTCGCCTTGATCGTGAACTGCGGGCCATCGTTCGCGAGAGTGTTGCCCGCTGCGACGTCATCAGCGGTCGGATTGGTCAACGCAGTTGTCGTCGTGGTCATGTCGAGCTTGACCAGCGCGCCGACGGTGACTGAAGCGGTGTTGGTGGTGTTACACGTGCCAGCGTTGCCGCTGCACTGTGCGTTAGCCTGGCTCGCGCCGATGGCTGTTCCGAGCACCATCGCGGCCAATAGGGAACGGGTCGCTCTCATTTTCGGTTCTCTCCAAGAAATTTGATGGTGCCGATGACGAGCCAGAGGCTCAAAACCGGTCCTTTCAAGCGGTTGGGGTGACTGCATTTAACTGTGCTGCTTTGTACCTATAAGACGAAAACGGACTGTCCCTGTAACCGGGTTTTCACCCTTATTTCCAGAGACAAATCCGTTGACTTTCTTTGCGCGCGCTCTGCGCGATTCGCTTCGTCTTGTTCGAACTGCTTGAGGCTGTCAGAAGGGCCTCAACTCCCCAACTGCTTAACTAGTCAAGTGAAATGATTTCTACATCCGGGCCAATTTGAAACTGCGTCGGGGTTTGTTCGGGCGCGGGCGCTAACTCTTTGTCGGCGAGCAGGATCGCCGAACTGAGTTGCCTCGGTGATAGCTGGTAAGGAATCACCCCTCCTTGTCTTCGTATTGATCCTTGAGGCTGGCGACGACATTCGGATCAGCGAGCGTCGTCACGTCGCCAAGCGCGCGTCCTTCGGCGATGTCGCGCAGCAGTCGCCGCATGATTTTTCCCGAGCGTGTTTTTGGGAGA
>DATHGO010000227.1:0-8964 GCA_035317585.1 Gemmatimonadaceae bacterium
CTGAACTTTAATTCTATCAATGCTTTACACGTTTCTTCTCACACTGCTCGTCATAGACTGCATCGTCCTGATGCTGGCCATTCTGCTTCAGAGCGGGAAGGGCACTGGTCTCGCAGCTAGCTTCGGGGGCGCGAGCTCCTCTCCCGACGCACTCATCGGAATCCGTCAGGCCGGAAATCTTCTTACCAAGGCCAGTTGGTGGGGCGGCGGAATTTTCCTTGGCCTCTGCTTCGTTCTGCAAATCATGTCGACGCACACGTCGGCTCCGCGCTCAGTCCTCGAGAAGGGTTTGAGTACTCAGCCCCAGAACGTGGCCCCCCCGCCGACCTCAGCCACCGCGGTTCCGCTCGAGCCGGCGGCGCCGGCGACAGCTCCCGCGGGAACGAAGACGGCTAAACCTCCAGCTACCACTCCGAAGCGGTAAGTTGACGGCCGAGATTCGAATCACAGAGCCGGGGTTCCTCCTCCTTGAGGACGGAACCCTTTTTCGTGGCCGGATGTCCGGGTCTGCTTCGGCGTTGCTGCCTGCGGTGGCCGAGGTCGTGTTCACGACCAATATGACGGGGTATCAGGAGGTCTTCACTGATCCGTCATATCGCGGTCAGATCGTCGTGATGACAGCGCCCCAAATCGGCAACTACGGCGTCAATGCGGAAGACCCCGAATCCAATGCCCCCCAGGTTGCAGGCGTGGTGGTTCGCGATCTTTCGGAGACATACTCGAACTGGCGAGCCACGGGTGGACTGGGAACTTGGCTTGCCGCATCTCAAGTCCCTATTATTCAGGATGTTGACACTCGACGCCTCACTCGGCACTTGAGGTCCGTTGGCGTGATGCGCGGGGTTATCGGCGCGGGTGTAGAACCAGACGAAGCGAGCAGGGCCGCACTCGAGGCGTGCCCGTCGATGGAGGGATTGGATCTGGCGTCCCGAGTATCCACCCGGGAGAGTTACACCTGGGGAGATCCGCAGTCGCGTCACCACATCGTCGCCTACGATTACGGAATCAAGCGCAACATCCTGCGACTCTTCGACGAGAACGATTGCCGGGTTACCGTAGTCCCCGCCGACACGCCGGCCGAGGCAGCATTGTCCGAGGAGCCCGACGGAATTTTTCTGTCGAATGGGCCGGGTGACCCTGATGCGGTCGCCTACGCCCCTGAGATCATACGGACTCTCACCTCCAACGGAGTTCCCATCTTCGGGATCTGCCTGGGACACCAGCTGTTAGGCCTCACGTTTGGCGGTTCGACGGTGAAGATGCCCTACGGACACCGGGGTGGAAATCACCCAGTGAAGGCCGTCGAGAGTGGCCGCGTGCTGATTACCTCCCAAAACCACGGGTTTGCAGTCGAAGGAGATGAAACCTCGGTGAAGGGAGCGGCCGATCTCGAGGTCACTCACGTCAATCTGAATGACGGGACCATCGAAGGGCTTCGTCACAGGACACTGCCGGTTTTCGGAGTCCAGTACCATCCGGAGGCCGCGCCCGGCCCGCACGATGCCCGCCCCTTGTTCCAGGAGTTCCTCAGTGCCCTCAGGGGGGCAGTCAGATAGCGCCAAAATCGCCTTGACACCATATTAGTAAAGCCATAGTTTCAAAGCACTTACGCGCTCTGGCGCGCGTCCATACGGAGTTTTTCAATGACTAAAGCCGACCTCGTCGAGCGTGTCACGACCCAGATTTCACGTACCGCTGGGCCGATGATTTCAAAGAAAGATTGCGCTCGCGTCGTGGACGCTTTCCTCGAGGCGATAAAGGAATCACTCCAGACCCAGGAAAACATCGAGGTCCGGGGATTCGGCACCTTCAAGATTCGCAATCGCAAAACCCGCATGGCGCGCAATCCTCGGACGGGTTCTCCAGTTGAGGTTTCCGCGCGACCGGTCCCCGTGTTCAAACCGTCAAAGGAACTGCGAGCCCTCGTCGCTGGCGTGGACATGTCGCAGATGTCGGAAGCATAAGGACTTAGCTAGATCCGAGGGAGGGCGCACGTGTCCACCGTGACGGTGCAGCTGTTCGCTTCATATGCCGAGAGCTTCGGCAGCCCCACTCTACAACTCCCTCTCAAATCCGGCAGCACGGTCGCGGATCTCCTTGACCACCTGCGTCTGCTCCCAGGCGCTTCTATCCTTCCGGATTCGCCGCGCGTCGCTGTCAACCGAAAATTTGCCTCGGCGGATCAACTCGTTCAGTCATGGGACGAAATCGCGCTGATCCCTCCCGTGGCTGGCGGGTGAGCCGATGATACGCGTAGCGCTCGTCACTCGCGCGATCGATCCGGCTGCGCTCATCGCCAGCATCGCATCCACCGGGTACGGAGCGATCTCGCTTTTTGCGGGAACTGTGCGCGACACGAGCCACGGCCGCGCTGTAAGTGCCATCGATTACTCCGCTTACACCTCAATGGCCGAAGCCGAGCTCGAGCAGATCGTCGCCGAGGCAGCGGACCGCTTTGGTGTCACGTCGCTGATTGTCGAGCATAGAATAGGGGTGCTTTCGCTCGGAGAGACCAGCGTTGCGATCGCCGCCGCGCACGCGCATCGCGCGCCGGCGTTCGATTGCACCCGCTACGTGATCGAAGAGATCAAGAAACGCGTCCCCATTTGGAAGATGGAGCACTATATCGATGGAACGCGCGAGTGGGTGGACCCCACGAACGTGAGCGGAGTAACCGCGCCGTGAGTATCACGTTGCGAGACGGCTTCGGCCGGAGCATCGAGTATCTCCGCATCTCCGTCACGGACCGCTGCAATTTCCGCTGTCTCTACTGCATGCCGTTGTCTGGATTGGAGTGGCTGCCCAAGTCCGACATTCTTTCCTACGAAGAAATCGCGCAGGTGGTGAGCCAGCTTGCTCCGCTCGGCTTGCGGCGGCTCCGCATCACAGGGGGCGAGCCGACGCTGCGTCCGGATCTCGAGCTGCTGATCGGAATGCTGCGGGCGATACCCGGGATCGAAGACATTTCGCTCTCGACCAACGGCGTGCGGCTGCCGGCCCTTGCCGAGACTTTTGCCCGGGCCGGCCTCGATCGCGTCAACATGAGCGCAGATTCGCTTCGACCCGATCGAATCAGGGCAATCTCGAGGAGAAACATCGACTTCGATCCCATCGCCGCCGCGACTTCCGCTGAAGCCGCCGGGTTGTCGCCGATCAAGATCAACGTCGTCGTCATGCGCGGAATAAACGACGATGAGGTGAGCGATTTTGCGCGGCTCACTTTCGAGCACGATTGGCATGTGCGGTTCATCGAGCTGATGCCCGTTGGCGAAATGCGCGAGCTCACCTGGGATCATGTGGTGCCGAGCGACGAGATTCTTCATCGGCTCGAGGCAGAGGCGCCCATCGCGCCGGCGATTGGTCCAGCAAGAGGGAACGGCCCAGCGCGCTACTTCCGCTTTCACGGCGCCATGGGCACCGTCGGCGTTATCACGCCCATGTCGCATACGTACTGCGGCAGCTGCAACCGGGTGAGGCTCACGGCGGACGGCCGCCTTCGCACGTGTCTCTTCGGCGACGAGGAGACAGATCTCCGGACGCCGCTCCGCGAAGGATTGCCGCTCGAGCCGTTTTTCCGGAGCGCACTCGCGTCGAAGCCCAAAGAGCATCATTTGCTTCAGATGAGTGTCGGTGGTCTCCGCGCGCTCTCGCAAGTCGGAGGCTGAGCAAGAGTCTGTGTCGCTCGCGTGTTCGACCCGCTTGTCGACGATTGCTCACGGTGCGCCGCCCGGATAGCTTTCGCGCACTGAATCTCCACACTCCGAAACAATAATGGTCAACAAGATTACGGTGGTCGGTGCTGGCAACGTCGGTGCGACCACCGCGCAGCGCATAGCCGAAAAAGAGCTCGCCCGCACCGTCGTGATGGTCGACGTAATGGAAGGAATCCCGCAGGGCAAAGCGTTAGACCAGTGGCAGTCGGCTCCAATTGAAGGCTTCGACTCCCGCCTCGTCGGCACCAATGGATACGACGAGACGCATGACTCCGAGATCATAGTCATCACTGCCGGCATCGCCCGAAAGCCGGGCATGTCGCGCGACGATCTGCTCAACACCAATGCCGGAATCGTCAAGCAGGTCTCCGAACAGATCAGGACGACTTCTCCGAACGCGATCCTGATCGTGGTGTCCAATCCGCTCGACGTGATGGCGTATGTCGCCATGAAGGTCACTGGATTTCCGCGCGCGAGAGTCATCGGAATGGCTGGCGTCCTCGACACCGCGCGCTATCGCGCCTTTATCGCCGAAGCGCTCGACGTCTCAGTGCGGGACATCCAGGCGATGGTCCTGGGCGGACACGGCGACACGATGGTGCCGCTGATTTCCTACACATCCGTGAGTGGAATCCCGATCACGCAGCTCATGCCGCAGGCTAAGCTCAACGCCATCGTGGAGCGTACTCGCGGGGGCGGAGCGGAGATCGTGAAGCATCTCAAGACCGGCTCGGCCTACTACGCTCCGTCAGCGGCAGCGGTCCAGATGTGCGAGTCGATCGTTTTCGACCAGAAGCGCATTCTTCCCTGCGCCGCCTGGCTCGAGGGCGAGTACGGGATGTCTGGCCTCTTCCTCGGCGTCCCGTGCAAGCTTGGTCGGAACGGCCTGGAGAAGATCATCGAAGTGGAGCTCACTCGAGAGGAGCGCGATGCCCTGGCGAAGAGCGCGGACGCCGTCCGCGAGCCGATGGGCGCGGTAAAGCTGTAAGACGCGGATGGGCAGCCTTCGCGGCTTCTACGCCTCCATGGTCGGCAAGAAAGTCGTCATGGGAGTCACCGGTCTCATCGGAATCGGCTTCGTCATCCTCCATTCGCTCGGCAATCTGCTCGTCTTTCGCGGGCCCGCCGCCATCAATTCGTACTCACACTTTCTCAAGAGCACGGGCGAGCTGCTCTGGGCTCTGCGAATCGTTCTCATCGTCGCGGTCGTTCTTCATGTCATCGCCGCTGTCCAGTTGACGCGCCAGAGCCGCGCTGCTCGGCCCATCGCGTACAAGAAACACGAGCGCGAGGCCGCCACGCTGGCCTCCCGGACGATGCGGTGGGGCGGAGCACTCCTTCTCGTGTTCATCGTGTTGCACATTCTGCATTTCACGACTGGGACGATCAGACCGGCTGGCGTCTTCAGCAGTGAGGACGTGTACGCGAACGTCGTGACGAGCTTTAGAATCTGGTGGGTGGCGTTGTTTTATGTGCTCGCGATGCTGGCGCTCGGACTGCACCTCTTTCACGGTGCGTGGAGCTCGGTGAGGAGCATTGGCATCAGCCCACCCTCGACGGAGCCGCTGCATCACCGGATCTCGCTCGCGATCGCCCTTCTGGTGTGGGCAGCGTTCACGGCCGTGCCGATAGCGGTAGTCGCCGGTATCGTTCGATGACACTTCAGCTCGAGGCGCACATCCCGAGCGGCCCGCTGGCGCAGAAGTGGGACCGGCATCGCTTCGAAATGAAGCTCGTGAACCCCGCGAACAAGCGGAAGAATACGATAATCGTCGTCGGCACAGGGCTGGCTGGCGGCGCCGCCGCGGCGACGATGAGCGAGCTGGGCTATAACGTGAAGTGCTTCTGCTTCCAGGATTCACCGCGTCGAGCGCATA
This sequence comes from Gemmatimonadaceae bacterium, assembly GCA_035317585.1. GTDB lineage: Bacteria > Gemmatimonadota > Gemmatimonadetes > Gemmatimonadales > Gemmatimonadaceae > UBA4720. Next base: position 5,591 of record DATHGO010000227.1, read on the forward strand.
GCATCGCGGCGCAGGGCGGAATAAACGCCGCCAAGAATTATCAGAACGACGGTGACAGCATCTATCGCCTCTTTTACGACACGATCAAGGGCGGCGACTTCCGCTCCCGCGAGGGCAACGTCTACCGGCTCGCTGAGCTGAGCGTCAACATCATCGACCAGTGCGTAGCGCAGGGAGTGCCGTTCGCTCGCGAGTACGGCGGCCTTCTCTCGAATCGGTCGTTCGGGGGCGCGCAGGTGTCGCGCACCTTCTACGCACGCGGACAGACGGGACAGCAACTACTTCTTGGCGCGTATCAGGCTCTCGAGCGCCAGATCGCCCACGGCGCCGTGACGATGTATCCTCGCACAGAGATGCTCGATCTGGTCGTCATCGATGGCAAGGCGCGCGGGATCGTCACCCGCGATCTGGTGACTGGAGCAATCGAGTCGCATGCGGGTGAGGCGGTCGTTCTCGCCACCGGCGGTTACGGCAACGTGTATTATCTCTCTACCAACGCGCAGGGATCCAACGCGACGGCAATTTGGCGCGCGTACAAGCGGGGCGCGGCTTTCGCCAACCCGTGCTTCACCCAGATCCATCCGACGTGCATTCCGGTCTCCGGCGAACATCAGTCGAAGCTCACCCTGATGAGTGAATCGCTCAGGAACGATGGGCGCGTCTGGGTTCCGAAGAATCCCGACAAGCGCGACCCGCGCCAGATTCCCGAGGAGGACAGGGACTACTTTCTCGAGCGGAAGTATCCAGCCTTCGGCAACCTCGCGCCGCGCGACATCGCATCACGCGCGGCAAAGGAAGTGTGCGACGAGGGAAGGGGAGTCGGCGAATCAGGACTTGGCGTCTACCTCGACTTCGCCGACGCCATCAAGCGACTTGGTCGCGATGTGATCGAAGAGCGGTACGGAAACCTGTTCGAGATGTATCAGCGGATCACCGACGAGAATCCGTACGACGTCCCGATGCGAATCTATCCGGCAGTCCACTACACGATGGGCGGGCTCTGGGTCGACTACAATCTGATGGGGACGATCGAGGGCCTTCACGTCACAGGTGAAGCGAACTTCTCCGATCACGGAGCCAACAGGCTTGGAGCGAGCGCCCTGATGCAAGGGCTCGCCGACGGATATTTCATAATCCCGAACACCATCGGTAACTATCTGGCGAGCGAAAAGTTGGACAAGATCGACGCATCCCACCCGGCGTTCGAGTCGGCCGAGGCCGAGGTGGTCGAGAGGACAAATCGGTTCCTTGCGATCAAAGGGAAGCGAACGGTATCGTCGTTTCATCGCGAGCTCGGAAAGATCATGTGGGACTACTGCGGAATGTCGCGCAACGACGCGGGGCTCAAGCTCGCGCTCAAAAAGATTCCCGAGCTGCGAGAAGAGTTTTGGCGCGACGTCAACGTACCAGGCAGCGATGTCGAGTTGAATCAGGCCCTCGAGAGGGCGGGACGCGTCGCCGACTTTCTCGAGCTGGGCGAGCTCATGTGTCTCGACGCCTTGCATCGAACCGAATCGTGCGGCGGACATTTCCGGGAGGAGAGTCAGACTCCCGATGGTGAAGCGCTGCGCGATGATGAGAACTTCGCCTACGTGGCTGCCTGGCAGTACGCGGGCGAAGGACAGAGTCCAATTCTCAACAAGGAGCCGCTCGTCTTCGAGAACGTGAAGCTGTCGCAGCGGAGCTACAAGTAATGGATTTCACGCTGCACGTCTGGCGACAGCCGAGCCCCGAAGCAGATGGGAAAATGGTGGTCTACGAAGCCGGCGAGATCAGCTCCGACATGTCCTTCCTGGAGATGCTGGACGTCGTCAACGAGAGGCTCACCTTGCAAGGTCAAGTGCCGATCGCGTTCGATCACGATTGCCGCGAGGGCATCTGCGGAATGTGTAGCCTCATGATCAACGGAATCGCGCATGGTCCGATGAAGGGAACCGCTACTTGCCAGCTTCACATGCGAAGCTTCAGGGACGGCGACACGATATACATCGAGCCCTGGCGAGCCCGGGCCTTTCCGGTGATCAAGGATCTGACGGTCGATCGCTCGGCGCTCGACCGGATCATTCAGGCGGGCGGATTCATCACTGCCCCCACTGGCGGCGCCCAGGATGCGAATTCGATCCTCGTTCCCAAGGAAAGGGTCGAGAGCTCCATGGACGCGGCGGCCTGTATTGGATGCGGTGCGTGCGTCGCGGCGTGTCCGAACGCATCAGCGTCGCTTTTCACCGCTGCGAAGATCACCCATCTAGGTCTTCTGCCGCAGGGTCAGCCGGAGCGATACCGGCGCGCTCTAAAAATGGTCGAGCAAATGGATCTCGAGAACTTTGGAAGCTGCACGCTGCACGGCGAGTGTCAGGAAGCGTGTCCAAAGGAAATCAGCATCGATACGATCACCCGGATGAACCGGGATTTCATTCGAGCGGGGTTGATCGGCACCCGCCCGTAAGACTCAGATTTTTGGAATGTGGTTCGGGTCGAGATGTCGGCGTTCGATCTCGCGATGCAGGCGGGTCTTCTCGCTGTTTTTCTCCGCTTCGTCGTGTTGCTTACGTTCCTCGAATAGGCGATGCGCGGCGTTGTGGTGCGCTATGCTCTTGGTGGGTTCCAGCGGGTTCGGAGCGGCGTCTGGTGTGTCCGGCTTGGTGCCATTGCCTGAGTGCAGTTGTTCGAGAATTTTGCTGCGAGTTTTTGATCCGTGCTGCCCCTCGGCATGATCCTGAGGGCCCTTCTGTACGCCATCACGATTTTGCATCAGCCTGACTTCCTCCCAATTACGGTTCGTCCGTCTAGATAACTTCGGCAAGCTGAGGGCCAGACTACAGCCGGGGTAGTGTCACCCCCTGCTGTCCCTGATACTTGCCCTTCTTATCCTTGTACGAAACCATTGGTTCCTCTTCGCCCTTGAAGAATAGAACCTGAGCAATGCCCTCGTTGGCGTAGATCTTGGCCGGCAAGGGCGTCGTGTTCGATATCTCGAGCGTTACGAATCCCTCCCACTCCGGCTCGAACGGCGTGACGTTGGTGATGATCCCGCACCTCGCGTAGGTGGATTTACCTACGGTGATCGTCACTACATTCCGCGGGATGCGGAAGTATTCCACCGAGCGGGCGAGCGCGAACGAGTTGGGCGGAACGATACAGACGTCCCCTTCGAATTCGACGAAAGACTTGGGATCGAAGTTCTTCGGATCCACGATCGAGCTCAGCACATTCGTGAAAATCTTGAACTCGGGAGCGACTCTCATGTCGTATCCGTACGAGCTCACTCCGTACGAGATGACTCCCGACCTTACCTGACTGCTCTCGAAGGGCTCGATCATCCCGTGCTCCTTTGCCATACGGGTGATCCAGCGATCCGACTGAATTGACATTGA
>DATHGO010000228.1:0-3294 GCA_035317585.1 Gemmatimonadaceae bacterium
CACCGCTTCACTGTCGATGTGCCCGGTCCCGATGATCTCGAGGCAGAGGGCGATTTTCTCGATCACGAGTACACGTTTGCGCGCGGTGATCACGTCGTCGCAACGGTCTCCAAAAAGTGGTTCAGTTGGACCGACACCTACGGAATAGAAATCGGTGAAGGTGAGGATGCCGTTCTCATCCTCGCGAGCGCCGTCGTCGTCGACATGGTCTGCCACGGCGACAACAAACGTCGCTAGCGCCCTCAGCCTTTCTTATCTCTCGGACTCCCAGGCAATGCGCTATGTGATGCGGCAGAAGCTGTTCTCCCTGGCCGTCAGTTTCACGATCAAGGATGACAACGGTCGCGCCGCGTACCATGTCAACGGACAGTCGTTCCGCATTGGGAATAAGCTTTCCCTTCAGGATAGCCACGGCAACGAGCTCGTCCACATCGATCAGCGCCTTCTCAACTGGACTCCCACCTACGAGTTGTGGCGTGATGGTGGGCTACTCGCCGTAGTCGAGCGTGAGCTTTTCTCCGGCCTCCGACATCGGTTCACGATCGGCGTGCACGGCTCCGACGATCTCGAAGCCGAAGGCAACTTTCTCGACCACCAATACATATTCACGCGCCGCGATCAGGCCGTGGCGGTCCTCACTCGACGGTGGCTCGCCTTCACCGCCACCTGCGGGATTGAAATCAACGAAGGCGAAGACCTACCCCTCATTCTCGCCAGCGCGGTAGTGGTCGAGTTGGTTTGCCGGCGACGGCAAACGATGTTCACCATCACGTAAGCCGGAAATGGAAAACCTCCGTGAAGAGTTTGTCTCCACGGAGGTCGCGTGCAGGAGAGCGTCTGCGATCGCTCGGGGGTGCGCTAGGGATTGAACCAGTATGAGGCCTTAACCAGAAGCGTGTTATTCGGGTGCAGACTGAACAGATTGCCGAGATCGTGCCGGAAGTTGAACTCGCTCGCCTGATCACTCGACAGCTCGCGTCCCTGCTGCCAAACGAAGAAGAGCGTAGAGCCGGGGCGATACTCCCACCGGACAACGGTGTTGGAGCGCAGCTGCTTGAAATCGAATCCACCCGGATCCCCGCCCGCGTACGGCTTGTAGCGATCATCGTACTTCTCGGCCCTCGGATTCGCCAGCTCGCGCCAGTTGGAGTACTTGCCGGTCGTCATGAACGGCTGTGCGTAGAACTGGAGAGACAGCGTCGGTGATGCGGTGAAGTTGATACGAGAGTTCAAGCTCAGCGTGTTCTGATCGAGGTGCGCGAAGGTATAGTGCGTCGTGTCGGACCCCGTATCGCCAAAGTTGCCGACCCACTGATTGTCGTCGATCGCGTGCTCGTAGTTGGCGCCGAGCGAAGCGGAGAATCTGCTGGAGACTCGGAAGTCGACGCTGGGGTTGACCCAGTGACCGCTCGAATGCCAGGCATCGCTGCCGTACGCTCCGACGAACAGGTATGGCGTCCACTTCTTCCGCCCGTCGCCTTCGACTCCGGTCCAGCTGTCGAAGTCGCGGGATCGACGCACGGCTGGGCCGCCGCGGGCTTCACGGTCCGCATATGTCGGAACAAAATTCCCGAAATTGCCGCCGATGTGGCCCCACATCTGGTTGGGAAACTGCACGTGCCAGTTCGTGTTGAGCGACATGTTTGTTGGCAGGCCCGCCGTCGACCACGTCTGGAACGTGTTGAAATTGAAGAATGCTCTGCGATAGACCTTCGTCGGCGTGTTCATCTGCAGCGCGAACCAGTTGCGGAACATCTGCTCGTCCGCGCGCGGCTGGAACCCGACGTCATTGGTCTCGAAACCGGGCGAGAAGCGCTGATACACGCTCTGGAAGCGGGTCACTCCACCGCCGAACTTGCTGATCGTCAGGCGCTCCGCGTTTCCGGAAAGCGAAATGCGGTTGGGGTCGAACGCGATGTTGTCGTCCGGACGCTGATATCGGTGCACGCCGTCGAGCTGTGTCGACGCAATCGCTTCACGAGTGCCGCGAACGAGACTGCCGGCAACGTAGCCAGTCAGCTCGTAATTCTTGTCGAAGAATCGCTTTCTCACATCGATACCGCCGGTGTAGGCGCTATTTCGGAGATACGGCGAGCTCTGAGCATCCAAGGATCGGTCGACCGCCGTAATCATGGTTCCGATGTCACCGGTGCCACCGAACAAGGATTGCTGGAGCCGGGCGACAGCATAGTTCGTCTGTGGTTCGATCGTGGCGCCTTGCGCCCCCTGCTCCCTCTGGGTGACGGCGTCGAGCAATCCTACCGAGAGTCCGCGTCCGAGCCGTCCGCCGACCTTGGCGGCGCTGAGGATGGTTGTGTTGGTAGCACTGCTCTCGTCCCCGTAAACTCCGGCGAGCTGTGGTGATCTGCCGATGCGCCGCGAGTAAAAAAGGCCGGTGCACTGAGTGTCGATATCGCCGCACGCCGTGCGGAAGCTGAAGATTCCCGCTCCTTCGAGGAAGAATGGCCGCCTCTCCTCGAAGAACTGCTCGAAGGCGGAGAGATTGAGAACCGACGGATCCGCCTCGACCTGGCCGAAGTCGGGGTTGATCGTGGCGTCGAGCGTCAGGTTCGATGACAAGCCGTACTTGAGATCGGCTCCGGCTGAGACAGACTGCGGATGGTCGAACGAGTTCCCGCTGGGGCGAGTCTCGCTCTTGGTCACGACGTACGGCATCACCTCGAGGCGGCGCGGCGTGGACAGACCGCTGATCCCGCCGAGGTCGCCCATCTGCGAGAAATATCCCTGCTTGTCGTGATCGTAGAGCGGCCAGCTGATGCGCGCGCTCGTACGTGCGACATCTCGCACGACCATAAACCCGAACGTGTGATCTTCCATGTTGTTGAACCGTATCTGACTGAACGGAATCCGGAATTCGGCGACCCAGCCGAGCGAGTCGATTCGGGTAGCCACGTCCCAGACCGCGTCCCAGGTCTGATCTTCGGTGTTGTCATCGTAGACGTAGAAGTCGCGCTTCACCCCGGCCGGATTGACGCAGAACTCGTAGCCGGTCCGACGATCGTGATAGGAATCGATCATCAGCTTGAGCTGCTCCGACTGCGTTCGCACGTCACGGCGACTCAGGAGCGATACGATGCTGTCGGGCGCGGGGTCGAACATTCGCGCCAGTATGTACAGGTTCTTGTCGTCGTAGGTCACGCGCACTTCGGTCTTGAAGCGCGTCTCGGCGCCCTTCTTCGGCTCGTACTCCAGGAACTGATCGATCACTTGCGCGTTCTGCCAGGCGGGATCATCCGTCTTTCCATCGAGAACCGGAGCGGTGGTCGCGCGGCT